>JAUNGA010000099.1 GCA_030524765.1 Bacteroidales bacterium
CCCCTGAGGAGGAGTGAGGTGAATTGCCGTTGCACTTCTTATTGGAAACTTTGGTTATTTTATTGTAAAATAATTGTAATATTATTGTGGTTGCTTTGAAAAGTTTTTGTAACTTTGCGCCACAAATATCAAACGATGAAGACTAAGTGCACTTACCAGGCCACGGCAGTCGCTCTGACGTTGCTTGCTATCGGCGCGGGTTGCAGAAGCAACGACGCCGATGATCGTCCGGTGCTTGTGGTGAGCATCGAACCGCAGAAATATATGCTTGAACAGATTGTCGGCGACGACTTCAAAATCGTGACACTGATGCCCAACGGCGACAATCCCGAGACATTCGAGCCGTCAATGTCAGGCCGTATGGCTGTCGACAAGGCCGATGCATATTTCACGACAGGATATTTCCCTTTCGAGTCTAATCTCAATCTTACCGCTGATAACCCCGAAATCATTATCAGCACATCTGAGGGCATTGACCTTATATATGGCACTCATGCCCATGTCGACGAGCATCATACATTCCTGCATGCCGATTCGACCCATCAGGTGCCCGATCCACATGTATGGACATCTGTGCGCAATGCCCGCATGATGAGCAGGACCATGCTCGAGACTGTAAAACGAATCAACCCTGACAAGGCTGATACATATACCGGCAATTTCAACCGTTTTGATCAACGTCTCGACTCTCTCGACCGCTCGTTCTCTCAGCGTCTCGACTCTCTTGACCATAAATCGTTTCTTGTCTGGCATCCCTCGTTGAGCTACTTCGCACGTGATTACGGCCTCGAGCAGATCGCCGTCGGATCAGAGGGCAAGGAAAGCTCTATGAACTCGATGCGTCGCGTCATTGACGATGCCCGTGCCGACAGTGTATCGGTGTTCTTCTATCAGCGCGACGTCGACTCACGGCAGGCCGAAGCTGTCAACAGCGGTGTGGGGTCGCGTCTTGTGCCCATCAATACATCACAATATGACTGGGAGGACGGAATGATATTAATAGTCGATGAACTTACAGCAGGCAAATAGACATCAGAGGATCATAGCTCCGGCCGTCAGCCTCAATGTCTCGGATCGTCGGGCTATCACCCTCAGTGATGTGGCGATGACCCGAGATGACCGTCAGATACTGCACGATGTCAATCTGACAGTGCATCAGGGCGATTTTGTGGCCATCACCGGTCCGAACGGCGGCGGCAAGACCACGCTGCTGCGTATCATCCTCGGCTTGCTGAAACCGACAGCAGGTACTGTCAGTGTCGACATACCGCGCCATTCCATAGGCTATCTGCCACAGAAAAACTCGATTGATTCACATTTCCCCATATCGGTGCGCGAGGTCGTCGAATCAGGTCTGCTGACCACCGGCGGCATATCGGCCGACGAACGCCAGCGGCGTGTAAACGAAACCATAACCCGCATTGAGCTCGAGAGCCATGCCGACCGTCCGATCGGCAGCCTGTCGGGCGGTCAGCTGCAACGCACTCTTCTCGGCCGGGCCATCATATCGAAGCCTCGCCTGCTCATTCTCGACGAACCGCTGAGCTACATCGACAAACATTTCGAGGCCCATATCTACCGTCTGATAGCGGCAATGGCTCCGCGCTGCACCATCTTGCTCGTGTCGCACGAAATGTCGGCCATATCGTCTATGGCCAACCGGCACATAATTGTCGACCGCACCATCACCGAGTGCACTGCCGCCCACCACTACGTCACCACCGAGTGTGACGAATGACGACGGTGCGAACCGTCTATGCCCCACGGGCGTTTTACTGACATAAAAACACTTCTTTACATGACACACATCGAACCTACCGAACAAGATAGACATTTCATGCAGATCGCCATAGATCTGTCAATAGAAAACGTGCGCAAAGGCGGCGGCCCGTTTGGCGCTGTCATCGTGCGTGACGACAAGATCATCTCGACGGGTGTAAACCGCGTGACAGCCACCAACGACCCGACGGCGCATGCCGAGGTTTCGGCCATACGCGAGGCCTGCAGGCGCGAGCACAATTTCAAACTTACCGGCTGTACGGTCTATTCGTCGTGCGAGCCATGCCCCATGTGTATGAGCGCGCTATATTGGGCAGGCGTCAAGCGTCTTTTCTACGGCAATACAAAAGAAGACGCCAAGGCGATAGATTTTGACGATTCGTTTATATACGAGCAGCTGAGTCTGCCCTACGAGAGACGGTCGATCGAGACTGCCCGTCTGATGGGAGACGAGGCAATCAAGGCTTTCCGTCTGTGGGACGAGAAAGAAGACAAGATTGCCTACTGATCAGAGTCTCACACCCAATCCGAGCATCATATTCTGCGGGTCTTTGAATTCGCCGAGGCGATAGCCGACATTGACAAAAAGTTTGCTTGTGACAAAAGCCTTGAGGGCGAGCGATTGGTAAAAACGCTTGTTATCTCCGGGGCTTAGCATGTCGTAGCCCACACCGACGTTGATCGCAAACACAGGCATGATCAGCTCGGCCCGCGCCGACACACCTATACTCAACTGCTTGCCGAACGGGGGCCGATAGAATTTGATATCATCGCCCCATGTGTTCTCGACATGATATTGCGCAAGACAGGCACTCTCGTCATATTGCATGTCGAGCGATGCGCCTGCGGCAAACCATTGATTGAACCGGCGCATGGGTGAAAACTGCAGCCCTGCCACTCCGAATTTTCCCGGACACATCATTGCCTCGCCATCTATGGCGACAGCTCGTTTGCGCCAGGCGCCGTATGCCGTGATATCATATATCCATCCGGGCGAAAACGGCTCGGCGACATAGTCACATGTCCCGGAATCACGATCAAGAGAGTAGGCTACGCCTATCGATGCACCTGTCATGTTTACGCCTCGGTTGGGCCATGATGTGTTGCCGTTTGAGAAATGTGTGGCATTGACGTCCGCAGTAAGAGCGATCCGTTCAGTCAGCGCGTATTGCAGTCTGATGCCCAATCCCATACGCGCAGTGACCGAGGTGCTCACGGCGATGTTATCGGTATCTGTGTCTTTGCGGTAGTGGGTCCATCCCATGGCGGCTCCAAACTGCCATTCATATCCCAGCGACAGTCTTTTGCCTATACGCAGAGGTACTGCGCCTTGATAGACATACAGTGACACCGGATTGCCTAACAGCCCACCGCTGACAAATGAGCCGAATTCCAGTCCAAGACCCTGATAGACGCCGGGATATAGCCTGCCGAGCCGGGTGGACCTGTCCATGCTGAAATCGCCTCGCACTGCTGCTCCGTAGTATGCCGACACCTTTTTACCGGACTCATTTTCGCCTCGCAGATAGGCATTTGTGCCGGGTACCCCGGCAACTGTGGCTTCAATTCCCAGACGCTGGTGCAGAAGCCCGGTGTCGATAGAATCTGCACTGCAGATATATGGTGCTGATAGAGCGGCTATCAGTGCTATAAAATGTTTAATCGGCTTCATCGCAGCTAATTTTGAAACTTGCAGGTCGAGAAACATAGCAATTGCCGTCAACCGCGATCTCGCGTTGCGATACCGGATAACGGTATGTTGCCGCGAACGGGATAATCACCCCGTCATATGTCACATCGCATATCACATTCATCGCCTTGCCCGGTGGGATGATATATTCGAATTTGAGTTTGCGGTCTACACCGTCGTCGGTGTATTTATACTGTTCGCCTATGATCAGCGAAATAACGTGGTCGGAGATTACCCAGCTGCCGTCGACCGACACGGGGCATGGCACATCTGCATGAATATCCTTATACATGCCATTGAACGGGTAGAGGCAGATCGACGACGACATGTTGGCATATGGCATTACAAAAACAGGCCAGTCGCTTTGTGTTTTGTTGGAATAAAGCGAGCCATCCCGCTCTGTGCGCACACCGTTCTCTACGCGCAAGTTGTCTGTGTCGTATCTGAATGATGTCATGACGAGAGGCGCCCCCGGTGTAACGGTCACATATATCGTCTCTGTTATAAACCCGTAGTCAAGAATGATCGAGAGTGTCTTTTCTCCGGCTGATTCGATCAATTCGCTGCTTTTCACAAGCATTCGGTCGCCGTCAATAATGATGTCGCTGCTGCCGTACACGGTTTCATATCTGATGCGATAAATGTCAGAGACCGGGCTGTCAGATGCGACGACATCGCCATGTCGGTCGTAATATGTCAGACCGTCGTTGTGTCCGTGAGTGTCGACATCGATTTTCTGTAACCTTTTTGGCTGGAATATGACTGTGGCCTCACCCCCGTCGCCGGCGATGGTGATCTCATGGTCTGACGGAGTTGTGTTTTCAATAAAAATATCATTGTTGCATGATGTGATTGACACAATGGCCAACAATGACAGTATAGACAATCTGTATCGCACCGGTTTTCATATTGTTTTGATAAGCAAAGGTAACCAATTTGGCAATATCACAGTGTTAAATCATACAAAAAACACATAAAACGAAAATCCCCGGCCATTGCGGTCGGGGTTTTTCGTTTTATATGTTAAGTCGGATGAGATTACATCATGCCCATGCCTCCCATGCCGCCTGCGGGCATAGCCGGGGTAGGATTCTCTTCTTTCTTCTCGGCGATGACACACTCGGTTGTCAGGAACATGCCTGCGATCGAAGCGGCATTTTCGAGAGCCACACGGGTCACCTTGGCGGGATCGATCACACCGGCCTCCATGAGATTCTCATAGACATCGGTGCGTGCATTGTAGCCGAAGCCTTCGTTGCCTTCGCTGACTTTCTGTACGACCACTGCACCCTCGACGCCGGCATTGTTGGCAATCTGGCGCAGAGGCTCTTCGATTGCACGGCGCACGATAGCGATACCGGTTTCCTCATCGTCGTTGTCGCCCTTGACAGCGTCGAGCAGACCGAGGCAGCGGATGTAGGCCACACCACCGCCGGGCACGATACCCTCGGCGATAGCGGCGCGGGTTGCGCTCAGGGCGTCATCCACGCGGTCTTTTTTCTCTTTCATCTCCACCTCGCTGGGAGCGCCGATGTGCAGCACGGCCACACCGCCGGCGAGCTTGGCAAGACGCTCCTGCAGTTTCTCGCGGTCATAATCGCTTGTGGTCTGTGCGATCTGAGCCTTGATCTGAGCCACACGTGCGGCGATAGCCTCCTTGTTGCCGTCGCGGTTGACGATTGTGGTGTTTTCTTTGGTGACGGTCACCTTGTTGGCCTGGCCGAGATCCTGCATGGTGGCAGTCGAGAGCTGCATGCCCTTGTCGGCAGAGATCACTGTGCCGCCGGTCAGTACGGCGATATCCTCAAGCATCTCTTTGCGGCGGTCGCCGAAACCGGGAGCCTTGACAGCGCAGATCTTGAGCGAACCGCGCAGACGGTTCACAACGAGGGTTGCGAGAGCGTCCTGATCGACATCTTCAGCAATGATCAGCAGAGGACGGCCGTTCTGGGCGGTCTGCTCGAGAATGGGCAGGATATCTTTGAGATTAGAGACCTTCTTGTCATAGAGCAGCAGGAACGGTGCATCCATCACGCACTCCATCTTCTCGCCGTCGGTAACAAAGTAGGGCGAGATATAGCCACGGTCAAACTGCATGCCCTCGACAACCTCGATGGTGGTTTCGGTGCCTTTGGCCTCGTCGACGGTGATCACGCCTTCTTTGCCGGCTTTCTCCATGGCCTCGGCGATCAGACGGCCGATGGTCTCGTCGTTGTTGGCCGATACGCGGGCTACGTCCTCGATTTTCTTGAAGTCGTCGCCTACCTCTTCAGACATTTCCTTGATGCCAGCCACCACGGCTGCGACAGCTTTGTCGATACCGCGTTTGAGATCCATTGGGTTGGCGCCGGCGGTCACGTTCTTGAGGCCGACGTTTACGATAGCCTGTGCGAGCACAGTGGCGGTGGTTGTACCGTCGCCGGCGTCGTCACCGGTCTTCGATGCCACCTCTTTGACGAGCTGGGCACCCATGTTCTGGAACGGATC
>JAUNGA010000017.1 GCA_030524765.1 Bacteroidales bacterium
CGTCGGGCGAGACTGTGCTGGTAGGCGCGCGGGCGATGGCCCGCGACTGTGGCGTGACCGACACACCCTCGGTCATTATCTGCCGTCCCGACGCTGTCGTGGCCGATGTGATGATCGGCCGGAACAATGATATGGCTTCTGACGTTATACAGAAGGTGGCTATCATCAGATAAAAGTCGGCCACATCCCGGTTTATTATTAATTATACACATTAATATTATATGGAAACAGTTTATTTCAACGGCACACCCTGCCACACCTACGGCTCGATTCCGGCGGTAGGCACCAAAGCACCCTGTTTTAATCTCGTGACAAAAGATCTGGCTGATGTCAGCTGTCAGGATTTTGAGGGCAAGCGGGTGGTGCTCAATATCTTCCCGAGTCTCGACACACCGGTGTGCGCCGCCTCGGTGCGCCGGTTCAACAAAGAGGCCGCCGGTCTCGACGATGTGGCCGTATTGTGCGTGTCGATGGATCTGCCTTTTGCCATGAGCCGTTTCTGCTCGGCCGAGGGCATCGACAATGTGATTGCCGCGTCGGCATTCCGTTCGCCCCTGTTCTCCGAGAAATATGGCCTGCAGATTGTTGACGGACCGCTGGCCGGCCTGCTGGCACGTGCGGTCATCATCCTCGACAAAGACCGCAAGGTGATCTACAGCGAGCTTGTCGACGAGATCACTCACGAGCCCGACTACGAGGGCGCGATGTATGTGCTCAAATGAGCTCAGCGTCCGTTAATTAAATTTGTTAATAATATTTAACGCGGTGTGAAAACTTTGTTTTTTGCACCGCGTTTGCTGTATCTTTGTGTAATTGCTATCACACACATGGAAAAAGATTTACGCTTACAACAACGTCTGCGGCAACAGGTGCGGCAGACAGCCGCACAGGATGCCGACACACATCATTGCCACAACTGTGGCGCTCCGGTCGAGGCGGGGGCGCGTTTTTGCGGCGAATGTGGCGCTCCGCAGGGTGGGGGCCACTGTGTGTCGTGCGGCGCCGAGATCGACGCCGGCCTGGCGATATGCCCCGTATGCGGCCATCCGGCCACGACACGATGCACGTTCTGCGGCTCGGAGATGAGTGCCGGCGAGCGTTTCTGCCCCGAATGCGGCAACCCGCGCGGCGGCATCGTGTGTCCGCGATGCAACACGCTCAACTATCGCAGCTTCTGCCGTGCGTGCAATCATCCGCTCAACCGGATGGCGCTCGACGCTGTCGCCCGTGCGAAGGCCGACCCGCGCTACATACGCGCAAGCGCCATAGCCGAGGAGCTGCAGGATCTCGAAGACGAGATCGAGCAGCTGCAGGCCCTGATCGCCCGTGAAACCGGCGACGCCGCCGGCGGTGTGCTCGACACATCGGTCGAGGTGAGCGACGAGACGCGCCGTCTGCTCGACGAGTTTGAGCGTCTGTCGCAACGCGGGCCCCGCCGCAGCACGCCGCCCGTGCAACCCGAGGTCAAGGCCGACACGACCCGCAAACCGCTGCAGCTCGGCATCGACGACGCCCCGCGGCCGGCCGGAGCCGATGCCGCCACACCACAGCCGCGCCGACAGTTCAGCGATGCAACGGCCCGGCTCGAGCAGCTCAGAGAGCAGTATGGCCGTCGGCTTGACGAATTCCGCCGCGAGGTCGACGCGATGATACCCGACCCGGCTCTGCCCCCCGAGATACGGCGCAACGAGGCATGCGCACACATGATCATCACCAGGTCAAAGACCACCCGTGTCGAGAAGACCCGTGTCGGCTGGGTGTGCAACCGCTGCCATATATTCCATAATAATCCGAGCGAATGCGGCGTGGCTGAGTTCGGCGGAAAATGGATAACCAAAGAATTTACGGTCGAGACAGAGACTATATCGACCGGCACGGTAAATCTTTGATCGTGCTCATATAAATAAACCACACTGCAAAAATATTCTCTTACGATGGAAAGAAAAGACACAGGCACACAGATACCTCCCCCGGCCGACACCGGCACGAAAGTGCCCTCTCAGCCGGGCACCGGCACGGCTGTCCCGCCCCCGTCAGGTACCGGCACAGCGGTCGCGCCCCCGTCAGGCGGCACCGGCACTGGTGTGCCTCAGGCCGGCGCGGCCGGTCAGCCGCGTGTAGGCTCGCTATCTATGATTCCCGAATATCCCGAGTATGTGATAAATGGCCGCCGCTATACGGTGTGCAAGGCCGAGACCGCACGCACGCTGTCGAAAAACTCGGGCGAATCAAAAATTTTTGTTGTCGAGAACGGCGGCAACAAGTTTGTCATCAAACTGTATATACCGGGACACTCGCCCAATCATGACATTCTCGACGAGGTGCAGCGCGCCGGTGGCGGATTCATGATCAATCTGCGCGACCACGGCCGCTGGGCCGACCCGTCGCATCCCGGTCTGATGCTCGACTACGAGATCATGGACTATGCCCCCTATGGCTCGCTGGCCGACATGCGTTTCGGCGGCGACGAGCGGTTGCTGCGCGATGTGGCATGGCGCATGGCATTCTGCATCAAGCAGTGCCACGACCATCACATACTGCACCGTGATGTCAAGCCCGAAAACTTCCTCTTTATCGATAGCGACCGCAAACAGTTTGTGATCAGCGATTTCGGCATCGCACGCAGCCTGTCGGGCAAAGGCCCCGTAAAAGTCGACACGGCCAAATCAAGCTATTTTGTGTCGCCCGAGGGCTCGATGAGCTCAAAAGACCGCACCACATATGTCGACTGCCCTACCGACTACTACTCGATGGGCATGACGCTGCTGGCCCTGTGGGTCGGCCTCGACAACTTCTACAATCTCTTCCCTTACGACAATCTCGAGGAACTCGACCGTCTGAAACTCAACAACAAGGTCATCTCAGAGCTGGGCGACATGCTGCGTATGACCGACTATACCCGTTCGCTGCTCGAGCGTCTGCTCGAGGCCGGCGATCAGAACCGTGCCGGATTCGACGAGATCAAGCGATGGTATGAGGGCGAGACGCTCAAGACCGGCGCGGCAGCCGAGGCGGCCGCCTCGAAGAGCGCCTTCCACGTGGTCTTCGACGAGACCAAAGGCAAGGTGGCACGGTCGCGCGAGGAACTCGCCGCCATGATGATGGCCGACATCGAGTTTGCAAAATCGTTTATATACCGTGGCATGGCCAAGAACGCGCTGCAGGCGTCATTCCCGCGTCTTGCCGCCGAGATCGACGACATACCCCAGCGGCTCTATCCGCGTCCCGACGAGCAGTCGACCGGTGTATATGCCGCTTGCCTGGTGCTCGACGAGTCGATGGCTTTTATCGACCGCAAGGGACACAGCCACTCTACCGCCCGGGATATTGCCGCCGCCCTGTGGGCCGACCGCACATACTATGCCGTCGAACTCAAGAAGAAAGCCTCGTGGCTGTGGGCGTTCCTGAGCCTGCGCGGCGGCAAGTTGCGCGACGAGGTCGACAGCCTGCAGGCCGTCTGCGCGCGCAGCGGCATGCATGGCCTGTATGCCCTGTGCCGGCGTCTCGACCCGACGATGGGGCTCGACGACTCCAAAGGCCGCCCGCTCAAAGATCATGCCGCCCTGGCCGGCATGCTGTGGGGCGGCAAGGGCACTTATGCGCTCGAGCTCGCCAACCCCGACCACAGCGTGTGGGTGCACCTGCGTGGCGACGGCTCGAAAGACGGCCCTACGCTGGCCCGCACATATCCCGAACGCATACGCAAACAGGGCGAAGCGGCTCTGTATGCCCTGTGCCTCGAGCTCGACCCGCAGATGCCCTACTACGGCAAAAGCGCCAACGCATGCAAGACCGAGAAGGAAGTCGCCGACGAGCTGTGGGCACATTTCGACAAATACTGCAAAGAACTGTCTGACCCGCAGCACCTGCTGTGGCAATACATGCGCACCTGGAACGCCTCGTGGCGCAAGGTGGCCGACAGCTATCCCTCGCTGATCGCATCGCGTGGCGACGAGCACACATTCGACCTCATCTACCGTCTCGACAACACAAAGCCGTTCACGGTGCAGTATATCAGCGACAAGAAGTGGCATTCGGTCACGTGCTTTGACGATATCTGCGAGGCGATCTCAAAGCATGGCCTGACGCCTTTCTCGCTCGAGACCATGACACGCCGCCACTTTATCACATGGCTCACCGTGAGCCGCCGCGACGAAGACCGCAAGCGCGGCGTGATGCTCGACGACATGGTCAAGCGTGCCGGTTCGGCGGCCAAAGACCGCGCATGGTATTTCATTTACACACTCGTGCCCGACAGGGGGCTCCTGTTTGAGCAGCCCGGCAGTGGCATACAGTCAAAGACGGCCTCAGAGATCGGCTATTGCATCAATGCCGAGCTCAACGGGCAGAGCAAGTGGAATGTCAGTCTGGTCGATATGCTCAAGTCTGACGTGCTGCGTTCGTCGCGTCTGGCTCAGTATCTCGAGGCCCGCAAAATGTCAAATTATGTCGACGGTATAGCCAAGATACTTGACATACAGTCAAATATCAATGCCCACAAGTCGGCACCCTACGATCTGGCGATCGCACAATGGAAGGTGGTGGCCTACATGGGCTGGTGTCCGACCTACTTTTTCCCGCGCAGCCGCAAGCACGCCGACTCGGTGACCGCGGTGTCTGCCATGCCTCTCGCCGAGCGCAACGAGCAGGCCGACAAGGGACTGACGGCATTCCTCACCACATTATTCCATGAGCGTAAAGGCCGGCCGTTCACATTCGACAAGCTCGCCGAGTATTACGACTGGCTCAAGGTCAACGTGCCCGGCTGTCAGCCCGTCAAACGTGCGGCCGCGGTCGAGCAGCGCAACAGCGCGGCCATCAGAGACCGCGACAAGGCATGGCGCTCGCTGCGGCGCACACGCCTGTGGGTGATGCTGCTGTGTCTGCTGCCGATGTTGTTCATAGTCGCCTGTCTGGTGGGTATGGCATTCTCAGACGGCAAGGTGATACTCGAGCAGGCATTCGTGAGCATAGGCACCGTACTCGCCGTGATTATATGCGTGATCGCCGCGCTCGGCGGTCTGGCCGAGGGCGGCCTGATAGGTGGCGTCGTGGCCGGTCTGCTGGGCTACTGGATACCGTTCTGGCTGTTCAAATGGCTCAGTCCGGCGGCTCCGTGGCTGTTGTCGGCCCTCATGCTCGGTTCGGCGGCATACTTCGCCTACAGGCTCAACAAAAAGACAACCGACCGCTATATACGCAACCGCCAGGCCTACAAGACTCTGGTCGACCAGGCACGCATGGATGTCGTGTGCACCGCATTCGGCACCAAGAGCCGCACATTCGGCTCGGCGTCTGTAAGCCCCGAATCATCGTTTAACGGCAGCCGCGACGTTGCCAGGAGCTGTCGCAAAAACGTGCGCAAGGCCGCGATCGGCATGATAGTCGTGACACTGGTCTCGATAGCCATAGGTGTCGTGCTCGCCGATAAGGTGAGATCTATCGAGACCGACGGATACGGGACTACGGCCGCAGCTGTGCTCGCCTCTGACGTCGCGGGCGATTACTCGGGCACGTTCCACGGCCGCGATGCCACCATGACTGTCACAAGAATGTCCGGCGGTCTCTACGGCGAATTCGAGGGCTCGGTCAAGATCATGTATTCGACGCCAATGACCCAGCAGGTCACGGGCCGGTATAACGACGGCACACTCGAGCTCAGCGTCAAAGGCAACCCGTCGGCATCATATACCGGACGTCTCGACCGTGTCGACGGCACTGTCACCTATGACGGCACATATACCAATCGCGCGAAGGGCACTTCGCACACATTCAGTTTCAAGAAAATATGAAATGTCAGAAATGCGGGCACGACAACCGTGCCATAGCCAGATACTGCAAATGGTGCGGTCAGGCGCTGGCGGCTGCCGCCGGCGCCGCCAAGAGTGATGACCGGGCGTCGGTGCTCGACCGTATGGTGGGCAAGGACAGCGTGGCCGACACGATACGCCGTGTGCTTACGAGCGCGTCAAACATTGCCGCGCAGGGCCGCAACGGCGGTGTCGATATGCGCCTCGACATGTGTTTTGCCATAACCGGCGCGACAGGCGTGGGCAAAAACTTCGTCGCCGATGTGATAGCGGCCGCTCTGCACGAGACCGGCATAATCGCCAGACCTACCCCCCATGTGGTGAAATCGATCGATTTCAAAAGCTTTGCCGACAAACTGCGCGACAACGTGAAACCGATCGGCGGAAATGTGCTCGTCATCGACGATGCCCACACCCATTGCCCCTCTGAGCGGGCCGACACGATCTGCGAGCTCGATCGCATACTGCAGTATTGTGCCGAGTGGGGGCCCGACCCCGACCGCCCCGTGGTGGTGTTTGTCGGCGACGATGATCTGCTTAAATTCTTTGAGAACAATGCTTCGGCACGCGCACGCATCAAAGAGATGATACGTGTGCCGGCGCCCACGATCGAAGACCTCACCGAGATCTGTTGCCGACGGCTCGAGCGTGAGTACGGCCGTCAGGTGCAGCCCGAGGCCCGGGCCAAGATCTCGCGTGTCATCACTGCAGCCAAGCGCGACAATGTCGACCGGTTCACATATGGCCACTATGCCGTTGACCTGGCCTATCGCATATACCTCAATTTCTGCGCCGTGCCCGGGGCTGTCGACATCACTCCCGATATGGTGCAGGGACGCGAGTGGGTGCCCAAGACTTTCGACGACGTCATGCGCGAGTTCGACAGATATGTCGGCGTCGACGACATCAAGGAGGCCATACGCAACATTGCCCTTACGGTCGACGAGGCACGCAGGCGGGGCGGCGACTCGGCTGCCTGCGGATCGGTGCAGAGCCACTTCCTGTTTATCGGCAATCCGGGCACGGGCAAGACCACTATGGCACGCCTCTTTGCCGAGGCCCTCAACGCCATGGGTGCTCTGCCCAGCGGACATCTTGTAGAGGTCGACCGCGGGAAACTTGTGTCGCAATACGTCGGCGAGACGCCCAAACTGGTGCGCAAGGCTGTCAACGAGGCGATGGGCGGTGTGCTGTTTATCGACGAGGCCTACCAGCTGTGGCAGGGCAAAAACGATCACGACGGCGAACAGGCGATCACGACTCTGCTGGCCGATTGCGAGAACCTGCGTGGCAAATTCGTGTGTCTCATGGCCGGATATCCGGTCGAGATGCAACGCCTGATGGGAGCGAATGCCGGCCTGGCACGACGATTCAACAAGACAATCGAATTCCGCGACTACACGGGCCCCGAGCTGACCCGGATATTCCGCAACATGGCCGCCGCATCTGACACCGGGGTAAAGCTCGGCGACGATGTCGAGGCTCAGATAGGCTCGTTCTTCGACAAGATGTATGCCAAGCGCGGTTCGCGCTTCGGTAATGCCGGCACTGTGCGCAATGTGCTCGAGGAAGCCCTCGGCCGCATGCGTGTGCGTGTCGACCGTGCACGTGCGGCCGGATCGCTCGTGCCGGGCACCGAGCATACGCTCATAATGGCCGATCTGCACGACAACGGCGGCGGAAAAGCTGTTGACGACATCCTCGCTACTTTTGACGACCTGGTGGGAATGTCTGACGTAAAGCGCCAGATCGAGACAATCGCCAAACGTGTGCGCCTCAATCAGCGACGCCTCGAGTCGGGACGCGGCAAGGCTCAGGTCGAGAATTTCCACATTGTCATAACCGGTAATCCCGGCACGGGCAAGACCACTGTGGCCAAGCGTCTCGGACAGGTGTTCAAGGCCATAGGTGTGCTGCCGACCGACAAGGTCATTGTCAAGAAAAAAGAAGACCTGCTCGACCAGTATGCCAATTCGGCCGGCATAAACATGCGACAGGCCGTCGAAGACGCCATGGGAGGCATCCTGTTTATCGACGAGGCATACACGCTGCTGCCCACAGGCACGCCGGGCACGGTCAATCAAGACGGTGCCGAGGCCGTGCAGGCTCTGATGACGTGCATGAGCGAACGTGAGGGACAGTTCATCACGGTCATGGCCGGATACAAGAGCGAGATGGACGAGTTTATACGTAACGCCAACGACGGTCTGGCTCGCCGGTTCACGCACAGCATACACATCGACGACTATTCGGCCGAAGATCTCTTTAAGATTTACATGCAGCAGGCCGAGCGTGGCGGGTTCTCGCTCACCGAGGCCGCAAAAGAAAAGCTGCGGCTCAAGATCGAGGAGATGGTGACGGTCAAGGACGAGAAATTCGGCAACGCCGGCACGATGATAAAACTCTTTGAGCAGACCACCGACCGACAGGCCGACCGTGTCGACCCCGACGCCGACGATGACGCGCTGTTCACCATCGAGGCCGACGACATTCCGTATGACGCTCCGAAGAAACTCGATGTCGACCAGATAATGGCCCGGCTCGACCATCTGACCGGTCTGCAGTCGGTCAAAAACGCCGTGCATGACCTTGCCGACCGGCTCACCATCGAGATGGCCAGGACGGCCCCGTCGGGCCAGAAACCTCAGGTCAATCTGAGCCACTATCTCTTCCTTGGCAATCCGGGTACAGGCAAGACTACCGTGGCACGCATCATGGGCGACATTTTCTATTCGCTGGGCCTGCTGCCGTCTAACAAGGTCATCGAGCTGTCGGCAAAAGACCTTAAGTCAGAGTTCATGGGACAGACCTCGCCCAAGGCACACGCGGCTATGATGCGTGGAATGGGCGGCGTGGTATTTATCGACGAGGCATACAGTATCACCGAGGGTGACGGTCAGGGCGGTTACGGCAAAGAGGCCGTAGCCGAGATATTGCAGGTGATGGAGAACTATCGCAACCGTTTTATCACCATCGCAGCTGGATATCCGCGCGAGATGCAGCAGTTTCTCGACTCGAACTCGGGTCTGCAGTCGCGGTTTGCAAAACCGATCATGTTTGACGACTATTCGGCCGAAGAATTGTCGACGATCGCTCTCGGCATGTTTGAGAAACGCAATCTGTCTCTCACGCAGGTGGCACGTGATGCCATGCTGCGTCACTTTACGCGCCTGGTGAATGCCCGCAGTAAAAATTTTGCGAATGCACGCGAGGCTCGCAATTATGTCGACGAGGTACTGCTCAACCAGGGACGACGTCTGCGCGAGGAGAGCGCACGGCCGGGATTCGACAACGACCGGCTGTATGTGATCGAGGCCTCTGATATGAATGTTTAAGCGAGAATTCAATGGATAGCAAGATACAATGCCCCTCGTGCGGGGCCGATATAGACGGCGACAGCCGATTCTGCGACCAATGCGGTATCGAACTCATGGTGTGCCCGTCGTGCCGCAGCGTGTGCAAGAGCAAATTCTGCTCGAAATGCGGTAAACCGAGTGTTAAGGCCTCGGAACTCACCGACGTGAGCGTCCCCGCCGGCCCTGCCGGTGGCCCGGCTCCGGTCGGGCAGCCAAAACCTGCCGGGCAGCTGCAGGCGATCACATGTGCGGCGATGGGAGTGAGACTGCCGTTGCGTGCCGGTGCGGTGATAGGACGTGTCAACGGCGACTACAAAGACCTGCTTGCGCGTTTTGATTACATATCGGGCACGCATGCGCGTCTTGACTGCAACGGAGGCGAATGGACCATCACTGATCTTGGCTCGCGCAACGGTACGGCCGTAAACGGTGTGCCATGCTCGGGTGCGGTGCCTCTGCACAAAGGCGATGTCGTGCGTTTTGCAAGATTCTATGACTTTATGGTAGAGTGACTATGAAGATACGTTACGAATCAATCAGCGATGTTGGTCGCGAGCGGTCAAACAACGAAGATATGGCTCTGGTTTTCGGCGCGTTTATACGCGACGACGCACAGAGCAGCATGGTGCCGATGCAGAGCCGGCCGCGCTTCACCGCTCTCGTGGCCGACGGCATGGGCGGCTATGGCGGGGGTGAGATCGCTTCGGCTATGGTGCTGGCCTCTTTCAACGAATTTCTGGCAGATCTGCCCGACGGTCTGTCACCGCGCGAGACTGCACGCGCCGTGAGAGAATGGCTGCGCGGCATACAGCAGGCCGTGCTCGACAAGGCGTCGGCCGACCGCGAGCTCGCCAACATGGGCACGACACTCACCGGAATATTTACCTACGGCCAATCTGATTTCATGATCAATGCCGGCGATAGCCGTGTGTACCGATGGCGATATGACACATTGCGCCGGCTGACGGTCGACCATTCCGAACGCGAGCGCACCGGCGATCCTCTTGTGCCGTCAAATCTCATCTATAATGCGATAGGTGTGCCGGGCGCGTTCATTGATGTCATCTGCCTGACCGACGAGATGCCGATGATCGACGGCGACGTTTATGTGATATGTTCCGACGGCCTTTGCGACATGATCGATGACGACACGATCGCGTCGATACTCGCTTCGGGCGGTGGGGCACGCGGGCTGGTCGATGCGGCTCTCGATGCCGGTGGCCGCGACAACTGCACCGTTATCGTGCTTTACGTATCCATGCCTGACAACGGAGTTGCGGAGTCGCTTAGCCATGATATCGGTGAGGGTACGACGGCCGAACTTGAACCAGAACCAGAGCCTGAACCTGAAGTCGAAAAAACTGTCGAGACCGTTGACAGCCGCGTCGACCTGGCGCCGGCACAGGGCGGGTTCGAGATCGACGAGCCGGTCAGTGATGAGCCCGGGCCCCCGGCTTTCATCGGTTTTGATGATTCCGTGCCATCACCTGCACCTCAGATAAAGGTTATCGGCGAGGATGTGGCCGTAGACCGCAGCGATGCCGACAGTGTACAGCCCGCCGCCGAGCGTGCCCGGCAAGCGGCCGGTCTTGTCAGAGAGGCATGGAACATATTGTTCGGTAAAAAGAAATAAGAGTCCGTTCAGTCGCTCACCGACCCGTCGGGGCCCGGCTCTTCGCCGTTATATGGCTCGATATGGGTGGTGACAAGCGTCTGCTGGGCCAGCGACCGGCTGATTGCCCTTTCGACGCGTGTGGCTATGCTGTGTGCTTCGATGACCGGCAGATACGGATCGACCTTGATGTGTACGTCGACTATCGCCATCGGGCCGTTGCGCCGTGTGCGCAGATGGTGATAGGCCTTGACTCCCTCGGTCGACGCGATCGCCTCGCGTATGGTGATCTCCTCGGCATGCGACAGCGACACCTCGAGCAGCTCGAGCAGGGCAGGGCGCGCGGTGCGTATGCCTACAATGGCGATAAAGACCGACACGAGCATTTCGGCGATGGGGTCGAGGATGCGGCATCCCTCGCCAAGAAACATCGCTCCGGCCACGCCGAGTACCGTGGCGATCGACGACAGAGAGTCGCTGCGGTGGTGCCATGCGTTGGCTATGACCACTTGCGAGCCTATGCGTCGGCCGGCTCGCACGGTATATTGATAGAGCCATTCCTTGACAGCTATTGACACCAGGCCGGCCCATAAGGCGATCATTCTTGGTTTCGGCAGATCCTCGCCGTGCAATGTGGCGATTACCTTTTCAAGTCCTTCGACAAACAGAAATATACCCACCGCGACCAATGCCACTGCCACAAGCAGTGTGCCCATGGTCTCGTATTTGCCGTGTCCGTATTCATATCGTCTGTTGGCCTTGCGTCGGCCCAGCGTGACTGACACGAGGACAATGAAGTCGGTGACAAAGTCCGAGAAAGAGTGTATGCCGTCGGCCACCATGGCGCCCGAACGCCCTATGACGCCTGCGGCGACTTTGGCTGCACCGAGCACGGCATTGCACCAGAATCCGACCCATGTCACATGGCGGGCGATGCGTACGGTGGCATCGTTGTCAGTCGCTGTTTGTGTCATGGACTACTTGCCTTTGAGCAGCCGGTAATAGCGCTCGGGATCGTTTATAAGGTCAACGGCCTCTCTGAAGTCGGGACTGAGCGGATTGGTCGAGCGCACATAGATGCCGTTCTCGTAAAGGTCGCGGGTCATCAGACCCTTGAGCACGGCCAGTATGAGCTCGCGTGAAGTCTGCCATTGCTCTTCGTTGAACTCTACGCCGTTGGCTTTGCCGGCCTCGATGAGTCCGTTGATAATCTCTTGCGAGGGCTCGAAACGTGCCACGAACGATTCCTCGTCGGGATATTCGGCCACAAGGGCCTTGCGGTTATGGTCGATATAGTTGAGCGTATATTTGATGATCACGCCTTTTGCCACGAGGTCGCGGTAGTAGCTTGAGTAGCGCGACGTGTCGGCCGGCACGAAAACATCGGGCATTATGCCGCCGCCGCCATATACCACGCGACGGTTGCGCAGGGTATAGTAGGGGGTCGACTTGTCGAGATGTATGCTGTCGGCGTGCCACAACTCGCCGCTGTTGTAGCGGTTGAGCATGTCGAGCTGGTATTCCTCGCCTTTGCCTTTCTCATAAGGCTTCTGTATGCATCGGCCCGACGGGGTGTAGTAGCGCGACGTGGTGAGACGTATCATCGATCCGTCGGGGAACGGGAACGGACGCTGCACCAGGCCCTTGCCGAATGTGCGGCGCCCTACGATCAGGCCGCGGTCGTTCTCTTGTATCGCTCCTGACAGGATCTCTGACGCCGATGCCGAATATTGGTCGACCATGATCACAAGCCGGTCGATAGGGATTGTGCCCGTGCGCTCGACATTGAAATAATTGGGAGGTGTGTTGAGGCCTTTGGTGAATACTACCGGGTCGCCTTCATCAAGAAATTCTGACGCGAGCTCGAATGCGGCCCCGAGATAACCGCCGCCGTTGCTCGACAGATCGAGGATGAGGTTGCGCATGCCCAGACGGGCAAGCGAGTCGGCGGCCTGCCGCACCTCGCGGGCTGTGGCCTCGGCAAATCTGGTGACAGATACAAAGCCGGTCGAGTCATTTACCATATAGGCCGCGTCGACGCTGTAGATGGGTATATCGTCGCGTTCGAGAATGAAGTCGATCAGATCGGGCACTCCCGAGCGTTTGACCTTGAGATGCACCCGTGATCCTTTGGGGCCGCGCAGCACCTTGATGATGCCCGGGTTGTTGAGTTTCTTGCCTGCGATGACAGTGTCGTTGGCGCTGACAATGCGGTCGCCGGGACGTATGCCCACCTTCTCTGACGGGCCGCCCGCTGTGGTCTGGATCACATAGACGGTATCCTCGACCATGTTGAACTGTATGCCGATGCCGCTGAATTTGCCTTCGAGCGGCTGATTGAGCTCTTTTGTCTCCTCGGGTGTCGAATAGGCCGAGTGGGGGTCGAGGGTGCGCAGCATGGCTATGATGGCCTCGTCGACCAACGTGTCGCTGTTGACTTCCTCTACGTAATAGTTTTCGATCACGGCGGCGGCCAGACGCAGCTTCTGGTCGGGTGTCATGACGTCGTTGTTGCGGGCGCTGACAGCCATGCACACCAATGTGCCGAGTATGATGAATGACAATGCAAATTTTTTCATTTGTGTAAAGCTTTGGGTAAAAAATCGGTGACATCGCGACCATAGGCGATCAGCTCGCGCACGACACTCGACGATACGGCCGCATATTGCGGCTCTGTATATAATAAAATGGTTTCGAGACCGGAAAGTTTACGGTTGATGTCGGCCAGATCACGCTCGTACTCAAAGTCCTTGACCGAGCGTACGCCGCGCAGCAGCCACCGCGCACCGGTGCGGGCGGCCACATCGACCGTCAGTTCTCCCTCGTAGGCGATCACCTCGATACGGCCGGCGGGCTGAGAGGCATAGACGCGCCTGATGGCATCGACACGGTCATCGGCTGATGTGAGGCCGGGCTTGGCGGCGTTGACACCCACGGCGATGATTATTTTGTCAAACAGTGGCATCGCACGCTCGACTATCGACGCATGACCGATTGTGAACGGGTCAAATGAACCTGCAAATAGGGCTGTGCGCACCTCGTCAGGAGATCTGTGTGTCATCCTCGATTACAAGATTGTCAATGATAAAGTTCTGGCGCTCGGGCGTGTTCTTGCCCATGTAGAATTCAAGCAGCGAGTCAACGCCGTCTTCTTTGCGCAGGGTCACACGGTCAAGACGCATGTCGGGGCCGATAAATCCGCGGAATTCCTCGGGCGAGATCTCGCCGAGACCTTTGAATCGGGTTATCTCGGCTTTTGAGCCCATTTTTTCGATAGCGGCTACGCGTTCCTCATCGCTGTAGCAATAGATGGTGTCTTCGTCGGCGCCGTCTTTCTTCTTGCCTTTCGAACGTTTGGTCGTGATGCTGTTGCGCACACGGAATAGCGGTGTCTGCAACACGTAGACATGACCTTTTTTGATCAGATCAGGGAAGAATTGCAGGAAGAACGTTATCAGCAGCAGTCTGATATGCATGCCGTCGACGTCGGCATCTGTGGCGATGATGACGTTGTTGTAGCGCAGTCCGTCGATTCCGTCCTCGAGATTGAGGGCGGCCTGCAGCAGATTGAACTCCTCGTTCTCGTAGAGCACCTTCTGTGTCACGCCATAGGTGTTGAGCGGTTTGCCTCGCAGCATGAACACCGCCTGGGTGTCGACATCGCGTATCTTGGTGATCGAGCCGCCGGCCGAGTCGCCCTCGGTGAGAAATATCGACGAAGCGAGTTTTTTCTCCTCGCTGCCGCGGGCATCGCTCAGATGCACATTGCAGTCGATGAGTTTGCGGTTGTGCAGACTCACCTTTTTTGCTTTTTCGCGGGCGAGCTTGGTCACGCCGGCCATAGCCTTGCGGTCGCGCTCGCTCTGTTGTATCTTTTTCAGTATCACCTCGGCCACGGGCAACTCGCGGTGCAGATAGTTGTCGAGCTCTTTCTTGAGAAAATCACTGACAAACTTGGCTACGGTGGGACCGTCGGGGCCGATGTCGCGCGAACCCAGACGGGTCTTGGTCTGCGACTCGAACACCGGTTCCTCGACCTTGATGGCCACTGCGGCCACCATGCCGTTGCGTATGTCTGAATACTCGAAATTGCGTCCGAAGAAATCTTTGAGCGTGCGCGAGACGGCTTCTTTGAAAGCAGTCAGGTGTGTGCCGCCCTGTGTGGTGTGCTGGCCGTTGACAAACGAGTAGTATTCCTCGCCATATTGGTTGGCGTGGGTGATGGCCACCTCGATGTCATCGCCTTTGAGATGTATGATGGGATACAAGGGCTCCTGGGTCATGTTTTGCGTCAGCAGATCGAGCAGACCGTTGCGTGATACAAACGGTTTGCCGTTGTAGACCATCTTCAGGCCCGTGTTGAGGAACGTGTAGTTCTTCAGCAACGGCTCTATGAACTCTGACCGGTAGGCATAGTCGCGGAATATGCCGGCATCGGGCACAAATCGCACATAGGTGCCGTTGGCTTCTTCGGTAGGCAGTATCTCGGATTCCTCGATCAGCTCGCCGCACGAGAAGCGGGCTGTCTTGGCCATGCCGTCGCGCACCGAGCGTATCTCGAATTCGGTCGACAGGGCATTGACGGCCTTGATGCCGACGCCGTTCAGGCCGACGGATTTCTTGAATGCCTTGCTGTCGTATTTGCCGCCTGTGTTCATCTTCGATGCCACATCGATGAGTTTGCCCAGAGGCACGCCGCGGCCGAAGTCGCGCACCGACACGGAATGCTCGTCGACGTTGACGATAATCTGTCGGCCGAAGCCCATCATGTATTCGTCGACGGCGTTGTCAAGCACCTCTTTGAGCAGCACATATATGCCGTCGTCGCTGCCGGTGCCGTCGCCGAGTTTGCCTATGTACATACCCGGGCGCCTGCGGATATGTTCTTTCCAGTCAAGCGTCCGTATCTCGTTTTCAGTATAAATAGCCTCGGTTTCGGGCTGATATTCCGTTTCCTCGTTCATAACGAGCAAAGATACAAAAAATAATTGACAAGACGGTCAAGCCGAAGATTTTTTAGATTTTAGTCTTAGGCCCTGTTAACAGGCATCGGGGACCGTGGGTTAGAACCGGCCCTTATAGGTCGCTGAACTTTTTACGTCTCCTGATATAAAAGTCTGTCAGGATGTTGCGCCGCCCCCTGAGCAGGTCGCGGTCGGGGTGCTCGTTGTAGTCGCGCCGCATGCGTGCGAAATCGCGGTGTGCCCTGATTATGGCCCCGGCATTGCCCCAGTCGAATGTAACGACGAATTTTGCCCATGCGATTGTGTCGAGCAGACGCCGTCGCAGCAATTTGCCGCGCCGGGTCGCGTCAGGCAGATTTTTATGCAGCATGAGCAGATTGTTGCGAAAGTTGAGATAGGTCTTGCGCGGATCTGATGCGGGCAATGAGCCGCCGCCCAGATGATATACGGTTGCACCGGGTACGGCCATGATCTTGCTGCCCGTCAGCAATATGCGCCAGCACAGGTCAATCTCTTCCATATGGGCGAAAAATCGTGGATCGAGACCGCCGCACCGCAGATATAGCTCGGTGCGCACCATCAGCGCCGCGCCTGTGGCCCAGAAAATCTCGGCCGGCTCGTCGTATTGTCCGTGGTCGGTCTCGCATATATCGAAGATGCGGCCACGGCAATACGGGTATCCGTTGCGGTCGATATATCCGCCCGATGCGCCGGCATATTCAAAGCGGTCGCGCTCGCGATAGCTCAGAATCTTGGGCTGGCAGGCTCCGGCCTCGGGATGCGCCTCCATGTATTTATATAATGTGTCTATCCAGCCTTTGGCCGGTGCTACGTCAGAGTTGAGCAGCACTGTGTATGGATACCGTGTGGCGGCCAGGGCGCGGTTGTATCCGTCGGCAAAGCCGTAGTTCTCGTCAAAGAATATGGTCTCGACTTCGGGAAACCGTTCGGCAAGCACGCGGCGTGAGCCGTCGGTCGAACCGTTGTCGGCGACAATCACGCGGGCGACTTTGCGGTCGGTGTTCGCGATGACCTGGGGCAGATATTCCTGCAGCAGTTTTTCACCGTTCCAGTTGAGTATGATGACGGCCACGGGCTGACAGCCGGGCCGGTAGAGGTTATCGTTCATTTTTGCTGAGGTGTTACAGGATGTTTCCAGCGTTTGTGGCTCCATAGCCACAGCGATGGATCTCGGCGGATTGTCTTTTCAAGCAGTCGTGTGTATGTCTCGGTGATCGAGCCGTCCGGCTCGTCGGCCGGATGGTCGGTGATGAGCCTGGTGGTGATATGGTAGTGGCCGCGCGACGGGCGTGATATGTCCCAGTACATGACGGTCATGTCGAGTTTGCGTGCCAGGGTCTCTGTGCCGCTTATCATCAGGGTGGGACGGCCGAGCAGTGTCGTCAGATATCCGGGGTCGCCGTGGCTCGGGTGTTGGTCGCTCATGAATCCGGTGACTGATGCCGCACCGTCGCGTCGCAGTCGCAGCAGATCGCGCAATGTCGATGATTTTGGAAAACTGCGCGAGCCGAACCGGCTGCGTATGTCGAGCATCAGACGGTCAAAGGCCGCGTCGCGCAGCGGACGGTAGACCTGGGCGAAAACATGCTTGTCATCGGGTTTGACAGCGGTGTGCAGCGTGACCGACGGAGCCCACTCCCAGTTGAATGTGTGGGCAAAGTATATCACGATGCTGCGTCCCGACGATAATCTTTTGTCGATCAGCCCGTCGTTGTCGAATTTCATGCGGCGCCGCATCTCGTCGTCGCTGATATGCAGCAGCTTGATCGTCTCGACTATATTGTCGGCAAAGTTGCGGAAAAACTGCCGCTCGATATCGAGCCGTTCCCGGTCGGTCTTGTCAGGAAAACATCGGGCGAGATTGTCACGCACCACACCTTTGCGATATCCCGCGATACGGTAGATCAACAGATAGATGAGGTCAGACAGCGCATACAGCACGCCGAACGGCATCCATGCCAGAGGCATTACGAGTGCTTTTATCAGACGGTACTTCATGCCGGTGTGCCTGTGAGAGTTTCAGAGGCCGCGTCGACGCTGTCGATGCGCACGTCTATTATCTTGTTGTCGAGCGATGCGTCGGCGCCGTCAACCTCGACCCGCAGATAATTGTCGGTGAATCCGGCCATCGGCCTGCCTTCGCCGCGTGGATGCTCGAGCAGCACGGGTCGCACAGTGCCTACAAAGCGTCCGGCAAAACCGGCCCACTTGGCTTCGCTCAGCGCCAGCATCACCGACGTGCGGGCATGCTTGTCGTGCTGCGTGACGATCTGGTCGAGCTGCAGTGCCTTGGTGCCGGGGCGCTCAGAGTAGGGGAAGACATGCAGACGCGATATGTCAAGCGAGTCGACAAACGCACGCGATGACTCAAACCGTTCGGGCGTCTCGCCGCGTGTGCCGACCATGAGGTCTACGCCGATAAACGCGTGGGGCATAGCCTCGCGCACATGCGCTATCCGTCGGGCAAACAGGGCTGTGTCGTAGTGGCGGTGCATCAGCCGCAGCACATCGTCGTTGCCCGACTGCAAGGGGATGTGGAAGTGAGGCATGAAAGCCCGCGATGAGGCCACAAAGTCGATTATCTCGTCGGTGAGCAGGTTTGGCTCTATCGACGAGATGCGGTACCGGTCGATTCCCTCCACCCGGTCGAGCTCGCGGATAAGGTCGAGAAAACAGTCGTCGCGTCCTTTGCCGAAATCACCTATGTTCACACCTGTGATTACAATCTCGCGGCCCCCCTCGGCAGCGGCGCGGGCGGCCTGGGCGACCAGCGAGTCGATTGTGCCCGAGCGCGACCGGCCTCTTGCCATAGGTATCGTGCAGTAGGTGCACCAATAGTCGCATCCGTCCTGCACCTTGAGGAAGTAGCGTGTGCGGTCGCCACGCGAGCATGACGGCCTGAAATCGCGTATATCTTTGCTCGGGCCGACCTCGGTGATCGGCCGGCGGTCGGCTATGTATCGGTCAAGAAAGTCGGCCAGGTCCATTTTGCGGTCTGCGCCGGCCACGATGGCCACGCCGGGCAGCGATGCCACCTCGTCGCTCTTCAGCTGGGCATAGCAGCCTGTTACGAGTATGGCCGCATCGGGATACCGTTTGTGAAACGATCGTATGGTCTGGCGGCATTTTTTGTCGGCTTCCTCGGTTACGCTGCATGTGTTGACGACCACGATGTCGGGCGTCTCGCCGCCCGACACACGACGGATGCCGCGCTCGGCCAGAGTGCGGGCTATCGTGGATGTCTCGGCAAAATTGAGTTTGCAGCCAAAGGTATGGTAGAGTGCCTTGAGATTGTCAAAAGAGTCTGCGTCGGTCATAATTTCCTTTTTGGAGCGGTGAGACGGAGAAATTCGTCGTAGTCGCGCACATAATCATCCTCGCTGTATCGTTGAGACGTGAGCACCATGCACACGGCGCCGCCTGAGAATTCAGACAGGGTGCTCCATATTCCGGCGGGGACGTACAGAGCCTTGTACGGACGGTTGAGTGTGATAGTCTTTTTGCTTTTACCGTCGTCGACAGTTACATCAAAACTGCCTGTCAAGGCTATGATCAGGGCCAGGTCACTGTAATGGGAGTGTCCTCCGCGGTCGGCGTCGGCCGGCACGTCGTAGATGTAAAATACCCGGCGGGTCTTGAACGGCATGGCTTGGTCGATGTTGTCGGCTACGGTGAGCGAGCCGTTGGCATGTCGCACTCGCGGCAGTTCGATTATGCGGCAGTCGTCTGTGCTTGATGTTGAATGCGGATCGGTCATAGTCTGCTGTCGGTGAATTGTCGGTAGTCTTCGATATACTCGTCGGCGTCGTATGGCGCCGAGGCCAGGACCATAGCTACCGAATTGGTCGAGAAATCTGTCAGCTCGCGCCATGTACCCGGCTCTACCACTACGCCTGTGTCGCTTCGGGTGAGATTTACAGTCTGCCGGTTGCCGCGGCCGTCGTCGAGGCGCACCACAAAGCTGCCGCTCATGGCCACGATCATCTCGCGGGTGTTGCAGAGTGCACGCCCGTGGCGCACACGTCCGGCCGGCACATCGTAGACCCAGTAGACACGTTCGATCTCAAACGGGCATCGTCCGCCCGGACCATATTCTATAAAAGACAGGTTTCCGCGCGGGTCTTCGACCTTGGGCAGTGATATGATCTGTGCAATTTCGCTCATCGCCGTGAATACATTTCGTCGTAATACTGCATATAATCGCCCGATGTGACACCATCGACCCAGCTGCGATTGTCGAGATACCAGCGCACCGTGCGTTCGATTCCCTCGGCAAATGGCGTGCGTGGCGCCCATCCCAGCTCGGTGGCTATCTTTGTAGGATCGATCGCATAGCGCATGTCGTGGCCGGGACGGTCGGTGACAAATGTGATGAGATCGTAATTGATGTCGTCTACACTGCCCGAGAGCAGATCGCGGTAAGCCGGCTCGTCGGTCATGATGCGGTGCATGATGTCGATTATCAGACGCACTATGCCGAGATTGGTCTGTTCGTTGAATCCGCCTATGTTGTAGACCTCGCCCACGCGGCCGTCGCGCAGCACCGTGTCGATGGCCGCGGCATGGTCTTCGACATAAAGCCAGTCGCGCACGTTCATTCCGTCGCCGTAGACAGGCAGTTTGCGGCCTTGCAATATATTGTTTATAATCAGCGGTATGAGTTTCTCGGGGAAGTGATAAGGCCCGTAATTGTTGCTGCATCGTGTCACGAGCACCGGCAGCCCGTATGTGTCGTGGTAGGCCCGGGCAATCATGTCGGCCGACGCTTTGGCGGCAGAGTATGGCGAGTGCGGGCAGAGCGGCGTCTGCTCGGTAAACATCGCGGTGCCGTAGGTCACAGGCTTTATGCGGCCGTCGGTCAGAGCGTGCATTTCAGGCGACACATCGAGCGGCCTGCCGTCGGGCACATCCTTGACAAGCGCGCCATAGACCTCGTCGGTGCTGATCTGCAGAAAACGGCGCCCTTCCTTGACGCCGTCGGCGCTTATCCATGCCAGACGTGCCTGCTCGAGCATGTTCTGGGCGCCGAGGATATTGGTCTCCATAAATACCCGCGGACCCGTGATGCTGCGGTCGACATGGCTCTCCGCAGCAAAATTGACCACATAGTGAGGGTCGAATTCTCGCATCAGAGTGGCCACCAGCGCGGCATCCCCTATGTCGCCGCGCACAAAACGCACGTTGCTGCGTGCGATGTCGTCGGCTATAGTGGCCAGATTGCCGGCATAGGTGAGCGCGTCGAGCACGACGATCTCGACATCGTCGCCATAGCGCCCAAGCAGATATTTTACAAAATTGGCGCCTATGAAACCTGCGCCTCCGGTGACTAAATATCTCTTCATGTCATCGTCTGATTATAATCATGCGAAGTTACGAAAAAAAATACAAAAAAGCGAGATTCGCGCGACTGATGCGAAAAATTGGACGATTTGCTTGGCGGTTTCACCGGAAGTTGCTAAATTTGCACCGCCTTAGAGGCAGATAGTCTTATGGTGTAATGGTAGCACTACAGGTTTTGGTTCTGTCTGTCCAGGTTCGAATCCTGGTAAGACTACTCTGATGAAACAGCGGTCGCCCCGACGTCGGGATGGCCGCTGTTTCATTATATATTTCCCGGATTTCTTTGAGAAAGGAGTCGAGATTTAGGCTGGGTGGACATTTTTCAGTTGCAAAATAAATCTATGATATAGAAAGTTCTGATATGAGTTGTAAAAGGTGCTCAAATGTGCCACCAATAGCTAAGAGCCCGTTTCCGCAACTTTTGGTCGGAATCGCCAAAAGTTGAATTATGCCGTGAAATGCATGCTAACTTTGTGGCATAATCAAAACCACTTGTTAAAATGCAACTCTCAAAATTTAATCTTCCAGTCGAGATAATCGATCTGATCTCGACTCTCGAACCCGAAAACCAGGGTGTCGTCTACTCGCATTTGTTTGCATATATCTATCACGGCACCGAAATCAGCGATGACATCGATCCCCGTTGCAGGCTTATCCTCAGACTCATAATCGATAAGATCGGCACCCGCATAAATCGGGCACGTCAGTCGCAGGCACGCAAGGACGCAAGACAACAGTCCGCTAAACAGCCGGCTGACAAATCTTTACAAAAGTCAGAACCCGAAAGATCGTCTGTCGCCGACCGCATACTGCAGAACGGGCAGGCCGTGCACGACCGTATCAGTCCGCTCGGTCAGGCTCTATACGATGCTCAGGTAAAAGCCGATTCTGCAGGCCGTAAACGACCGCGGCAACGGTTTGACGGCAGATGCCGACGACAGTCATAGCTTACGGATTATCACGCCGGCCCTGGTGGTGACACGGACGATCACGGGTGTGGCGGGCAGATTCTCTGACGACACATGTCGCCCGGTCACGTCATACACGTCGACATCGGGTTGAGAGCCGTTGAGTGTCTCGACATCGAGCCGGTTGCCCGAGCGGCGTATTACCACCGGGTCGAGCTCGGGCGACGACACTCCGCCACGTTTGATGATATATCGCAGTCCGGCCAGGGCATCGATGCATCCGGCTCCCTCGCGGACGGCCCCGTCGGCAATAGGCGTGGCGGTGGTCATGGCAATGTCGCGTATCTCGCCTGGGGTGAGCGTGGGGTCGGCCTCAAGCCACAGAGCGAATATGCCTGCGGCATGTGGCGCGGCCATCGATGTGCCGCTCAGCGGCAGATATGCGTCGCCGCCGGGGGTGCGGTAGGCGAGATCGGCCACTTCGTCGGGATGGGCGTCGAAATAGAGGCCTGAGGCCGCGGCTATGATTGCGGCGCCGGGAGCGCAGATGTGAGGCAGCGAACGGCCGTCGGCGAGTACGCCGTATGACGATGTGATCGACATCGGTCCGTCGCCGATGTAGGTCCAGGTCTCGGAGTGTCCGTCGAGATATGTCACATTGTGGCGGGTATTGGTCGAGCCTACGGTGATGGTGTTGTGTCCGCAGGCGAGATTGCTGATCGAGCCGTCGGCGTTGCCTCTGCGCTGTCCCGGCAGATTGTATGACCCGAGCAGGCATCGCGTCGTTTCGGCATAAATATCGGCGGTCACGCCCGGTGCGGCCGTTATGTCAATCTCGAGATGGTGCAGTGCCCACGGTCCAAGGGGCGATGTCTGCAGGGCGTCGATGTTGAAAGCCACCTGAACATTGTAGCGTCTGTTGTCGGGGTTCACCTCGCCCGCAAGCTTGATGGAGCCGTTGAAATATTGGGCGAGATCAGGCCTGTCGGCAGTGTTTATCTCGGTTAGATCTTCGCCTGCGGTTATCCATTCGCTTGCCCATACATACTGTCGGGTGTGGCTGTTGAAGGTCCGTATGCGTATGCTGAGGGGCCGATTGTCGCGGCTCCAGCAGTCATAGAAACTGTCGAGGTGATAGAAATCGCCGTAATAGCGCTGAGTGACCAGCGAGGCGAGTTCCGGGTCGTTTTCTGTGAATGTGTGCGACAGGCTCATATCTTTGTTGCCATCGTTGCCGGCCGACAGGACGATGACCGCCTCGTCGGCGCACATGTCGAGATAGCGGCAGAACGGGTCGGTGCCGTCATGAGGGCCGATGGTCGAGCCGAGCGACAGGTTGATCACAGCGGGCTCGCGTGCCTCTTTGGCCCGTGCGATCACGTCCTCGACGCAGGCGAGGATGCCGGCGTCATAGAGCTGCGATGTCGCCGCTACGAGATCGGCCCCGGTGGCAATGCCGCGATAGGGCGACGGGCCGCCGCCGCAGAGTATTCCTCCGACATGTGTCGCATGGTACATCTCGGGTTCGTCGGTGGTCCAGGCTGCGATGTCGGCCGGTGTCTCGGCACGCAGAATCTTGGCTTCGGAGTCGATAAAGTGTGTGACAGACACTATACGGCCGTCGAAAACCTCGTGAGAGGGATCAAAACCGCTGTCGGCAAATCCGACGGTCACACCCCGGCCGGTGAGCCCGGCCAGACCGTCGGCTCCGGCATGCACATCGGTCACCCGGGTTGCCTTGCATGCCAGATCGAGGCTGGCGTCGAGCCGGCGGCTGAGAGTCATGCGTGCCACGTAGTTGCCGCTTGAGATATCGTCGATCTTGTCGGCGGGGACACATCCGAGTACGAGATTGTCGCGTCGTCCCCACACGACCACGCCGTCGGCTATGAGGTCGTCGGTGTCGGCGCCGTCGGTGAGCTCGATGATCATCGAGATATACCGGGGCTTGTCTGCCGCTGACTTGTGCCTGGGCTCTGACTGTGACAGTGCTATGCGTGCTGCCGGATCGAGCACGGCGGCTTCGGTCGTAAGCGTCGCCATGGAAAGTGTGGCTGCCGCGATTATGCTGAGTATAGATGTGTCCATACCACAAAGGTAAAAAAAATCCCCGATTCTTCGCGAGTCGGGGGATCTTTTTATTTAATCAAAAGTCAGTCAAATACTATAGCTGTATCAGTTCTTTCGGGTAAATGAAAATGTTGTTCTTTCTTACTTGTATCTTATTGACTGAGCCGGCAGGTGATGGTTTAATCGGTAAATTATCTAAAATATTGTTTTTAACATGTATTAACGTTTGCGCGATTGTAAAAAAATGTTTACTTTTGCGGTAGTAAGCAGTCTTTGCGAAAAAACGTTTTTGACAGCTTGACCTCAGAGATTATTAACAACCTCTTAATAAATTGAAAGCATAGTGAACTACGCAATACTGGCAGGCGGTCACGGCTCGCGGTTTCAGCGCGAGGGCGTGTCGACGCCTAAACCGATGGTCGAGGTGGCCGGCCAACCGATGATTGGCCGTCTGGTCGATGTGCTGCAACTTTGTGGGGCCGACACCATTGCCATAGCCGCTAATCCTCGTCTCGAGGGATTCATACCTTATCTCAGCGACCTCGCCGCCCGGCATCCCAACCTGTCGGTACGTGAGATTGTCACCGAGAATTCCTATGAGAGTCTGCTGGCCGCGACCGACGGGCTCGACGACCGTTTTGTGGCCATGACCTGCGATACGATATTCCCGACCGACGAGTTCGTGGCATATTCGCGTCGGGTGGCCGGGATGTCGTCGGCCGAGGCCGTGATGGGGCTTACCCGTTATATCGATGACGCCAGCCCGCTTTATGCACGTATAGACACATGCGGCGAGATCATCGACTACCGCTATGGCGGTGAGCCCTTTGCCGAGGGCGCGATAGTGTCGGCCGGTCTTTACGGGCTGTCGCGCGATGCTATGGATGCCGTGAGAGAGTCGGGGCACTATCCCGTCTCGCTGAGCGATTTTCAGCGCACTCTGGCCACAATGACCGACATTAAGGTGCTGCCGTTTGAATTCAGCAAGGCTTTTGATGTCGATAACTGCCACGACAGGGCCGAGGCCGATATATTTTTGGATCAACTCGCAAAACAAGGCAAGGCATGAGAGCGGTTAATCTGACATTGCTGGCGGTACTGGCTACATTATGGTGCCCGGCCATGGCGCAGTCGAGTGTCGACTATGATGCCACGGTCATGGTCAATGCCTCGACAGGCGATTTCGCCCCATACTTTATCAGATCGCTCAACGGTGGCAAGGTCGTCAGGGCTTCGGGTGCCGCACTCGATCTGAGCGCCGGCATATCGGTCGACCGCAGCCGGCGTTTCAGCTGGGGCGCCGGCGCCGAGGTGATATTCGACGCATCCACCGCCAACAGATATGACCTCTATGACGGTGCGACCCGGTCGTGGACGACGCAGACCAACCGGCCGTCGGCTGCATGGATCCAGCAGCTTTACGGCGAAATCAAATATCGCGGTGTGCTGCTCACCGTCGGTCAGAAAAGCCGCGGATCGGCTCTGCTCGACGAGCGTCTCAGCTCGGGCGATCTGACGCGCAGCTGCAACGCCCGCCCTATACCGGGTGTGTCGTTGGGCTTCATCGACTTTCAGGATATACCTTTTACAGACGGCTGGGTGCAGATTGACGGTACGGTCGAGTATGGCCGCATGACCGACGACGGTTTCAAACGTCATCAGTACAACCGCTACAACTATCTCACCACTCAGGACATATGGTACACCTACAAGCGATGCTACTTCCGCACCAAGCCTTCCGAACGGCTGTCGGTGACCATAGGCATGCAGACTGCCGGCCAGTTTGCCGGCTCGAGCTATTTCTACAGCCGTGGCGAGATTGTGCGCGAGGATATACGCGGTTTCCGTCTCAAGGACGTGTGGAAGATGTTTCTGCCCACCGAGGGCAACGGCAATAAGTTCTATGAAGGCAACACTCTCGGCTCGTGGGACGTAAAGGCCCGCTATCGTCTGGATAACGGCGATGAACTGAGTGTGGCCTTCGAGGGACCGTGGGAAGATGGCTCGGGCATCGCACGCCGTAACGGCACCGACGGGCTGTGGGGTATCTACTATCATTCGCAGCGTCGCGGGCTTGTCACAGGCGCCGGCCTCGAGTATCTTGACTTCCACAATCAGAGCGGCCCGCTGCACTGGGCGCCATCCGACCGTCCCGGCACAACACTCACCGAGCACCTGTCGGGCGGCGACGATTATTACAACAACGACACTTATGGCGCCTATGCCAACTATGGCATGGCCATAGCCACCCCGTGGCTGCTCGCGCCGATCTACAATCTCGACGGTTTTCCGGCGTTCGCGCATACACGTGCCCGCGGTTTTCATGCTGCCGTCAAGGGCTATGTGGCCCCTGACTGGCAATATGCGGTCAAATACAGCTATCAGCATGCCCTGGGACGCGGTCGTGTGCCGTCGGCGCATGCCCTGACCGACAATTCGATGATGGTGCGTATGGCATGGGACGCCCGCTCGTGGGCCCCCGGTCTCAAGTTCAACGCCACGGTGGCTTTTGATGCCGGATCGTTGCGCGGCGACAACTTCGGAGCGCTTGTTTCGGTCAGCTACAGCGGCGACTTTAACTTCAAGAAATGATTATGAGACAACATATTCTGAGATATTTGCTGCCGCTGTTGATTTTAGCGGCGCTTGCCGGCTGCCAGAACGACGGGCAGATAGGTTTTCTCTTCGGCACGTGGCGTGTCGACTCATATGAGTGCGACGGCCGGCCGGTCGTGCAGCCTGAGGGGCAGAGCACCTTTTTCAGTTTCCAGGGTGCGGTCGTATGCGCCACCGTCGTCAGCGACAGCCATGGCAGTCACACCCGCGAATATGGCACATGGACCGACGACGGCAATCGCCTCACTCTCAACTTCACACACAGCGACGACTCGACTCCGCAGGGCGGTGCCGGATATGCGCCGCCGGCGTGGATGGGCATGACGGCGGACTATCCCATGGAAATCGAGATGACCGGCCGCGACACCGACGATATGACCTGGCGGTGGATTAGTGGCGACGGTCGCACTCATGTTTACAAACTGCACAAAACCTGGTGACAATGATAGATAAAAACAAGCCCGTGGCGGTGACCGGAGCCGATGGATTTATCGGCTCGCATCTGACGCAGATGCTGCTCGCGCAGGGCTATAAGGTGCGCGCATTGGCGCAATACAATTCGTTCAACAACTGGGGCTGGCTCGAGGAAGTGCGCCGCATCACCGATGCCCCCGATCGGCTCGAGGTGGTCAGCGGCGATGTGCGCGACCCCAATTTCTGCCGCGAACTGGTGCGCGGCTGCGGCACGGTCTTCCATCTGGCCGCCCTCATCGCCATTCCCTACAGCTATATCGCGCCCGACAGTTATGTCGACACCAATGTCAAGGGCACGCTCAACATGTGTCAGGCCGCCCGCGATGCCGGTGTTGACCGGCTTATCGTGACATCGACCAGCGAGGTCTACGGCACGGCTCAGTATGTACCCATCCCCGAGACGCATCCGCGCCAGCCGCAGTCGCCGTATTCGGCCACCAAAATCGGTGCCGACGCTATTGCGCTGAGTTTTTACAATGCGTTCGAGCTGCCGGTTGTGGTAGCCCGTCCGTTCAACACTTACGGTCCGCGACAGAGTGCCCGGGCATTCATCCCGACAGTGATCTCGCAGATTGCCGCCGGCATGACACGCATCAAGGTAGGCGACCTTACACCGACGCGCGATTTCAACTTTGTCACCGACACGTGTCGCGGATTCATCGCGTTGGCGTCGGCCGACGGCATCGAGGGCCGAGAGATCAACATTGCCACAGGCACCGAGATCTCGATGGGCGACACCCTGCGCACAATCGCAAAGGTGATGGGCCGCGACGTCGAATTTGTGGTCGATCCGGCCCGCCTGCGCCCGTCAAAGAGCGAGGTGCGCCGCCTGTGCGGCGACAACAGCGTCATCACGTCGCTGACCGACTGGCGTCCCGAGGTGTCGCTTGAGGAAGGCCTGCGCCGCACCGTCGAGTGGTTTACATCAGACGGCCATAGCGAGGGCTATAAGGCCGATATATATAATGTCTGAGCCAATGCCGACAGTCAATCTGCTTTTTCTCGGCGGTGCCAAGCGCGTGTCTATGGCGCGGCATTTCAAGGCCGCGGCGGCGGCGCTTGGCTATGAGTGCGGCATTTACAGCTACGAGATGTCGCTGCGCGAGCCTATCGCCTGTGAGGGTACGGTGATCGAGGGGCTGCGGTGGTCAGACCCCGCGGTGCTCGATGATCTGCGCCGCGTGTGTGACGAGCACGGCATACGTGTCATAGTGCCGTTTGTCGACGGTGCGGTGCGCGTGGCCGCCATGCTTGCCGACGAGTACTCTGTGCCGGCCTGCTCGCCTGATATGGCCGACACGATGTTCGACAAGGTCGCCGCCGCCCGGCTCTTCGAGAAACTCGGGCTTGACATTCCGGCCACATGGCACGAAGGTGTCCCTGTCGAATGCCTGATAGCCAAGCCACGCCGTGGATCGGCCTCGAAAGGTATCGTCGCGATAGACTGTGAGGCCGACCTTTATGCGATTGCCGATCGTGACGCTTACCTGATACAAAGACGCATCGACCGACGCATCGAATACACCTGCGACTGCTATGTCGATACGTCGACAGGCGAGGTGCTTGTCGTGAGTCCGCGCGTACGGCTCGACGTCGCAGGCGGCGAGGTGACACGCACCCGCACGGTAGCCGACGGCGATGTCGCCGATCTGGCCGTGCGTACGCTTGTCGCGACAGGCCTGCGCGGCGCGGTGACAGTGCAGATAATGCGCGATCTCGACACCGGCCGGGTGGTGCTTATGGAGATCAATCCGCGTCTTGGTGGCGGATGCGTGTGCAGTGTGGCCGCCGGAGCCGATATTCCCGGCATGATATTGCGACAGGCTCTCGGGATGCCCTTGTCGCGCGCCACGGTATCGCCGGGCGTAGAGATTGCCCGATACCCACAGGAAGTTGTTTTTTATGACCGCTGACAATCATATAATAATTATAGCCGAGGCCGGCGTAAACCACAACGGTGACCTCGATATAGCGCGCCGTATGGTGCGGGCCGCCCGCGAGGCGGGTGCCGACTATGTAAAATTTCAGACGGCGGTGCCCGAGCTGGTGATATCGGCTTTTGCACCCAAGGCCGAGTATCAGAAAGAGACGACGGGCGCGGCCGAGTCGCAGCTCGACATGTGCCGGGCCATACATCTGCCGCTTACCGATTATGCCGGTCTGGCCGAGCTGTGCCGCCTTGAGGGCATCGGTTTCATGAGCACGCCGTTTGATCTGGTCTCGATCGACTGTCTCGACGCACTCGGGATGGACTGGTGGAAGATACCATCGGGCGAGATAACCAATCTGCCGTATCTGCGCAAAATAGCTTCGAAAGGCGGCCGTGTGATACTGTCTACCGGCATGTCGACTCTCGATGAGGTCGAGGAGGCTGTGGCCGTGCTCGAGCGCGGTGGCATACCGCGCCATGATATCATATTGCTGCACTGCACCACACAGTATCCCACGCCAATGAAAGATGTCAATCTGCGGGCCATGCTCGCCCTCACGGCTGTGGGTTGCGGCGCCGTTGGCTACAGCGACCATACGCAGGGGATCACAGTGCCCGTTGCCGCGGCGGCGCTTGGCGCACGTGTCATTGAGAAACATTTCACTCTCGACCGCAACATGCCCGGGCCCGACCACAAGGCATCGCTCGAGCCCGACGAGCTGGCGGCGATGGTGAGGGCCGTGCGTGATGTCGAGCAGGCGCTCGGCAGTGGCGAGAAGGTCGTGGCCGAATCAGAGCGGCCCAACATCGAGGTCGCCCGCAAGTCGATAGTCGCCGCCCGCGATATCCGTGCCGGAGAGACTCTCACACCCGAGAATATAACCGTAAAGCGCCCGGGCAACGGCATCTCGCCGATGCTGTGGGATGAGGTAGTGGGCCGCACGGCACCGCGTGATTTCGGTTATGACGAACTAATCGAGCTCTGATGTGTTATCAAGATAGCATCACATCAATATCGTCTGTCTTATGAAAAAATTTACAAAAATCGTCGCCACAGTATCAGACAAACGCTGCGACGTGGATTTCTTGCGTGATCTCGCTGATGCGGGAATGGACGTCGTGCGCATGAATTCGGCGCATCTCGATTTCGACGGATTCAGCAAGATCGTTGCAAATGTGCGTCAGGTATCTGACAGTCTCGCTATCATAATGGATACGAAAGGACCCGAGATACGCACTACGCCCAATGTCGACGATGCCCCTGTTGCCTTTGAGACCGGCGATGAGGTGACAATCGAGGGACGGCCCGGCGAACGCACATCGCGCGAGCGCATCTATGTGACTTACCCCGATATCGCTGCCGATGTGCCGGTCGGGGCGCACCTGCTCATCGATGACGGCGAACTCGACTTTGAGGTTGTGGCCGTAGAGACTGATGTGTTGCTGGCCCGAGCCTGCAATTCGGGGACGCTCGGCTCGCGCAAGAGCGTCAATGTGCCGGGCGTGTCTATCGCTTTACCTGCCGTGAGCGATCGTGACAGGCGCAACATCGCCTATGCCGAGCGCCTTGATGTAGATTTCATAGCGCATTCGTTTGTGAGATCGGCGGCCGATGTGGCCGAGGTGCAGTCGGTGCTCGATACTCTGGGCAGCAGCATCAAGATCATATCAAAAATCGAGAATCAGGAAGGTGTCGATAATTTCGATGAGATCCTTGAGGCGTCATACGGCATCATGATCGCCCGCGGCGACCTCGGCATCGAGGTGGCTGCCGAGCGTATTCCCGGCATACAGACCATGATGATCAAAAAATGTATCGCGGCCCACAAGCCCGTAATTGTGGCCACCCAGATGCTGCATACCATGATCGAGCATCCGAGACCGACACGTGCCGAGGTCAGCGATGTGGCCAATGCCGTATATCAGCGTGCCGATGCGATGATGCTTAGCGGCGAGACGGCTTATGGCATCTATCCGGTTGAGGCGGTCGGCACCATGGCCCGTGTGGCCCGTGAGGTCGAGGCATCGCTGCGCCACAATGTCGAGGTGCCACAGATGCAGGACCGGCGCGTCACTTCGTTTCTCTCGCGTCAGGCCGTGTTGTCAGAACATTCGGTCGGCACAAAAGCCATACTCACCGATTCGTACCGTGGTGTGACGGCTCGCTTTATCGCATCGTTCCGAGGCAATATACCTACGATTGCCATATGCTTCAACCGCCACGTCAACCGCTGGCTGTCTCTGAGCTACGGTGTGAGCGCCTACTATTATTCCGATGCCACCCATGCCGGATTCCGTCATCCCGTCCAGGCCATAAAACGTCTTGTGGCCGACGGCATGCTTTCGCCTCTCGACCGGGTTGCCTATCTGAGCGGTACCGACAATGGCGCGACCTCGCTCGAGATTGACAGTCTGTCGAATCTGTGCAACTGATCGCGCCATGTGGTCGATATGGTCAGCGTATGGCTATGCGGGCTGTTGTGTTGCCGGCGTTGACGATGTAGACGCCCGGTGACAATGGCAGCCGTGCGGTGGTGATTGTGCCGTCGGTGAGCAGGCTGTGTGCCTGACGACCGGCGATGGTGTAGATATTGACGGTCGTGCCGTCGGCAAAACCGAGCAGGCGCAGCTCATGTCCGTCGCAGATGACGGCCTGCGTATTGTCGGCGCTGATGTCGTTGATGCCCGATGCGTCGGGATGCAGGTCTACGGCGCCGCAGATTTCGGTAGAGGTCTCGCCTAATGCGCCGCATTGCTGGTTGAGGGCGGTGTAGACACGCACAAAGTCGATGCCGTCGAGATCGGCCGGTCGGCCGTCGTTGTCGACAGCCCACTCAAGGTTGATGGCGGCGCGGCTGTCATCGTTCGGCATATTGTCGGCATATCCATAGGCAAAGGGGTATAGAACCCATTCTTTGATGCGTGATCCCTCGAGCACGGCATTGCCCGGCAGACGGGTGCCGCTGAATGTCAGGGTTGTCTCGTCGAGCCATTCGGGATAATAGTTGTTGGCGTTGACGACGAGATGGCCGAGATAGCCCGACGCGCCCTGATTGTCGGTCCATGCGATGTATTGCTCGTCATCGTAGGCTCCCTTGGGATCGGTGACAACAGGCTGATGGCCGTCGGCCGGCCGTGTATATGTGATCGAATAATCCTTTATTGTGGCGACGTCGTGGTGGGCGCTGCCTGCGATCTCGTACCATGGGTCATCGGGCAGGCCGTTGCCGTTTATGTCGCGGCTTACCAGTATGACGCCCGACTCGCTGCTGCCTCCCTCGGGTTTGAGCGAACGGCCGCTGAAAAATGAGTTGCCCAGTATCGTGAAGTCGCATTGTCCCTTTACGTTTGCGACAGTGTGGTCAAATCCGAACGTGATGTAGCCGCCGAAGGCTCCGAGCGAGACCGTGCCGCCGGCGGTGCCGCCGATGGCTTCGAGGGCTTTGCCCCTCATGGCCTCGGCATCATCGCCCTCGGCATACAGCGGGCTGATGTTGACAAACTGGCCGGGGGCGGGGCAATAGTCATAGACCTCGGTGATATAGGGCGAGACAGCCGCTGCCTGCAGGGTGCAGAGTGATGCGGCCGCGATAAGAGTCGAATGGAGATGTTTCATTGTCGGTTTTATAAAAAAGAAGACCCCGTCTCGCGACGGGGTCTTCGCGATGTTATATGACTGAAAATTGTTTATTTCACGATAGTTTTTGATACGCTCACGCTGCCGTCGGCCATGGTTGTCTCGACCAGATATATGCCGGGGACAAGGGTGGCCTTGACTGCGCCGGCATTGTCGGCACGGCATTCGGCTGCCATGCGGCCGTCGGTGGTGAGATAGCGCACCGACACGGCGTCGGTCATGCTGTCGGCTATGGCGTCGGCGGCTCCGTCGGCGTCTTTGTAGCACAGATCGTCAAAGACAAAGTAGGTGGGTACGTTGAAGTTTGACGCGCTCAGGTTTACAGACACGTTCTTGACTTTGCCCAGCGGTGACAGATCGACTCGCTGCCAATCGGTGAGGATGGTGTGCTCGGCTGCGTTTTCAGAGCGGTAGTCGGCAAGGTAGACTTCGACAGGAGTGCCCTCGGGGTTGTCGCCCGTGAAGCTTATCATCAGGTAGTCGCCGGTCGTGAATGGCTCGCAGAATCCGTCTCCGACTGTCATGCTACGGTAAGAGTAGGCGGCGTTGCTCACATAGATGTGGTCGAGCTCGGCGCCCTCACGGTCTTTGAGAATATGGATCTGCATCGGACTCCACAGGAACGATATGCCGTACTGCGAGCCCTCGTGCGCGCCGCCCATGACTGTGTTGAACTGGTCGTCGAGCGTCACGAATTTGTCAGATGTCGAATTCGAATATGCAAATCCGCTCCATGAGTTGTAAGCCGCCCAATACATATTGTCAAATGCAAATGCGCCGCTGTACCAGGGGAATACCATGTAGTCGCGGTCTTCATAGCCCGGCCACGAGCTCTCGGGAGCGAGCAGGTTGTCTTCCATTGTCGCGTTGCCCTCGCTGCCGTAGACGGTCAGCAGGGTGTAGGCCGATGCGGTCTGTCCGTCGGCCGAAGTGACAGTGATCGTGTAGATCTCAGACTGTGACAGGGTGGTCGAGAGAGCCTCGTCGGTGCCGACCTTCTCGCCTGCGCGGTTTGTCCAGCTGTAGGTATAAGGTTTGTCGCCGCCTTCGATTACAGGATAGATGGTCAGAGTCTGTCCTGCGTCATAATCGGTGTCTTCTTCATATTCCTCGGGATCTATGGTCACGGTGAGCGGAGCTATGTATCGTACAGTCGTGGCCTGTGCGGTGGCTACGGCTGATTGGGCATCGAGTGCCGAAACCATCATTATGTAGGCAGTAAATGCGGTGTTGTCGGCGAGGCCGGTGAGTTTTACATCACAATCTGTGCCGGCTGTTGCGTCAGCCGATGTGCCTTCGGTCGTGATACGGTCGACATCGGGTGCGGCGGCGTCGGCCTCGACGGCGAGAACATAGACTTTTCCGCTCTCGCTCCAGCGGGTCTTGACAGTGAAGCCGTCGGTGGTGACGTCACTTACCACGGGATACCCTTCGGCCAGTTCGGGGATGGCGATGATTACCGGTGCAAACTCATATGCGCCTGCAGTGGGTGTCTCGGGCCGCATTTTGCCCTCGATATCGTCGGCCACGTGGTTGACCTTGACACCGCATTGCAGCGAACCGGCGTCGGTCAGATGCAGATCGGCCGCAGTCAGGAATTCGGCCCGCTCTTCGACGGGCGTGCTGCCCGTAAGCGCGGTCCAGTCGGCCACAGTCGCGGCTACATTAGAGAATGATCCGCTCTCGGCATATACGGCGTTTCCGCCCCAGGTATAGCCTGCGAGATTGTTTGTGTTGGTCATGTAGAGCACCTCGCCGGCATCGGCAAGATTCTGCAGCAGATTGTTGCGCACGCTGATGCGGTTGTCGGCGCCTACTTTCGCTCCGTCGAAACCGATGGCGCGTCCGTTCTTGCCATTGATGGCTACGGTGTTGTGGGCCAGGTCGATGTCGCACACGTTTGATGTCACTTTGATGCCGTATGATGTTGCCTCGGGCGATGCTGTCATGGCGATGGCATTGTTGTAGACGAGCATCGGAGCCGATGTGGCGCGGTCGGTGCGTATGAAGATCGCCTGTGCGCGTTTGTCGTGCGACAGGGTGAAGAGGTTGTGGCTTACGGTCATGTTGCCGTTCACACGCGACAGGTCGATGGCATTGTAATCATTTTTTGTTACTGCCGGGCTTGTCGTGAACGTATTGCCGCTTATGACGGCGTCGCTCACCTGGTTGAGATAGACCGACTTCGAGCAGTTGTCGGCAAATGTATTACCTCTGACAGTCAGGCCCGTGACAGGCTCATATGCTACATATCCCTGCGAGCCCTGCACAAACATTGCGATGTATCCGCCCTTGACGGTGCAGCCCTCGACTGTGAGGAAGTCGGCATTGGCTCCCGACACATTTGTGGGTGATTCGGTCAGTATGGCATAGCGTGTGTTGCCCTTGCTCTCGTTGCACAACTCGGTATCGATCATGCAGTCGCGCAGTGTCACGTGGTGAGACGCACCGTACAGGCAGATGACACGGGGGTAGGGCGTCGACGGGTTGAACGTGATACCCTGAAAAACGACATAAGGACTGCCTGAGATCTGCACTACCGCAGTCTTGGGCGAGCTGTACGAAGTAGGATCGGCCTTGTAACCGGCGCCGGTCACGAATACGTCGCCGTCCTCGGCCACGAATGTCACCGTGCGTTCGGCTCCGGTTCCCTGCAGATCGGCGATCATGACATCTTCAGCATAGGTGCCGGGCATTATGCGGAATGTCACCGCTCCCTCGACTGCGCCGCCCATAGCTTTCACGGCCTCGCCGATGGTTGCATAGTCGGCGCCTTCGGCACCGATGGTGTACGTTCCTGCTGCGAAGCCTGCCGTGATTTCAGTCTTAGTCTCGCCATCGGCTTTGATGCCGGCGGCAGTCACTTCGCTGATGGTCACGTCTGAGCCGACGGCAGCATCGGGCTCGATGTCGGCTGTGACATATATATAATAAGAGCCTTGTACGTCAAATGTCAGTGTCCGGTCAAACTGTATGTCAAAAGCGCCGTCGGTCACTGTGGCCGAACCGATGCAGTCGGTGGCGGCAAAACCGTCGTGCACACCGGTGTACCATGCCTTGACAGCTGTGACAGCGCCATCGGCGCGTCCGCTCAGTGAGGCGAGCGATGTGGTCAGTCGGTCACCCTCAACACCAAGAGCCAAGCGGGCTACCGGCACGTCGGATGCACCACGCACGGCCTTGCCGTTGCCGGCAGCGGCAAGGCCCACAGATGCGATCTCGAGGTCTTTGAGGGCGTAAGTCTCGGCTTTGGCAGCAAATCCTTCGTTGTTGGTGTGATGGCTTGCGGCTGTCTTGAACACTACGGTCAGTGAGCCGTCTGTCGCTGTCGATATGATCTGAGCCGGTTTGGTCGAGCCTTTATATGTGCCTATCAGGGCCTCGCCGACAGCCTCGCGGCCGTTATATACATAAAGATAATCAGTATAGGCCATCTTGAAAGCCGAGAATGTCAGCTTGACCATTCCACCATCGGTCGCGGGTTCGAATACAACACGCGAGTCGATGCCGTCGCCCAACGGGCCTTCGGCACCGCCGTCGTCATAAAGATCGACCGGTTCGGTAAGAGTCACCGTGCCATGGTCGCCCGATGTCATGCACAATTCGACAGCCGATGCACCTGAAGGCATCAGAGCCATTGCGCTTGCAAAGATAACAGAGTAGATCGTCTTCATTTTTTGCGTAAAAAGCAGTTAATAATTGGTTATTCTTCGATAGCTTTTTACCACAAAAGATGCCCGACGGCCGAGGGTATGTTGACGGCCGGGCGCATACAAGTCGCCGGCCCTCGCAAACTCCCATCCTCGCAGGAGCATCATTCGCGGTAAACGGCTTTGGCAGGTCTTCTGACTCGTCATAACCGGCAACACCTTCCCGGCCCGTGAGGGCCAGTGGCTGTCGTTGTCGGTCGCCGGTTTGCACCGGCAATTGACTCACAGCAGCGGGACTGTACGGGAGTCGCACCCGTTTCCCTTTTAACCGTGCCTGAGAGCACGGAACCAAAGTCGCTGCAAAATTAACAATTATTTTTCATCATACAAAGGATAATCTGATGAAATATCAATTCTGTTGAAATCGTTGTAAGTTAACCCGTTATCAAAATGTGAAAAAATAATTCAAAAAACATTTTGCAAATTCGGAATTATGTCGTAACTTTGCAACCGCAAACGCGATAAAAACGGTTCGCTAGCTCAACTGAATAGAGCATCTGACTACGGATCAGAAGGTTACAGGTTTGAATCCTGTGCGAATCACAAGTTTTATTAGTTCTTTCATAGTTTCGGTTCGCTAGCTCAACTGAATAGAGCATCTGACTACGGATCAGAAGGTTACAGGTTTGAATCCTGTGCGAATCACAAGCCGGCAATTTTAAGCCGGCTTTTTTATTTTGCGGCGGAGAGCAATGTTTCCCGGACATCGGGGTCAGGGGTCAGCGGATTTTGGGTCATGTCCTAAGGTGGTAGTCTTGGGTCAGTCATTAACCTTCCAATGGCCTCCTTTGTCGGGACCGATGCGGTGTAGGATGCCTTCTGCCTTTAGGTTGGCGAGATGGCGTTGGATGCCTTTGGCTGAGATGCCTATTTCAGTGGCGAGGGCGGTTGCACTCAGTTTTGGATTCCGGCGTAACAGATCCACGATTTTGTCGCGGGTTTTCTTTATTTTTGCAGGAGTGTCGACCTTTTCTATTATCGGTCCGCTTTCTCCGATTGATTCTGTATATGTCACTATGTCATGCAACAGGTGTGCAATCATTGTTTCGGTCATGAAGTTGCGGAAGATTGTCAAATCCTCTTCTTCGCGTGTCGCGACCAATGCCTTGATGTATTCCTCCCTGTCATCGCTGAATATTCGTGATGGTATCAGACTGTACTCAAATTGCAACCAGTTCATGAGCAGGCGCGCCATGCGTCCGTTGCCATCGGCCCACGGATGGATTGTCACCAGATTATAGTGCGCGTCAAAGCTCAGTTCATAAAGCTGCTGTAAGGTCATTGCTTTTGAATTTTTACGGGCAGTATTCAAAGCATCGCAAAATTCTTTCAATTTCTGCGGCACCTTGTTGAATGCCATATAAGATTTACCCCCGACACCGGCAGTCGCATTCAACAGTCGCAAATCACCGTTTGCTGACGAGAAATCGCTCAATGCTGTATGATATTCAGCCCCGGTGTTTTTCATTGTCAGCGCCGACAGTTCTTTGAGCCGGTCAACAGTAATATCTGAATGGTTTCGGGCATATACCAACATGCGCTCGTATGCGGCTTTGAGGTCAAGGTTCATGTTCTGCTCAACAATGCTTTTGCCCTTTAGGGCAATGCCGTTGTCAAACATGATCTGATTTTCAAGTTCAGTATAGTACTCCCGTTTTTCAGACCGGCGGAGTGCGGTTTTAAGTCAAGGATA
>JAUNGA010000100.1 GCA_030524765.1 Bacteroidales bacterium
TAAAATAACACATCCATCTGACATGACAACGCGATCTTAAATGAAAGAGCCGTGTGTAAAACACACAAAAATCAACTTTTAAGTCGATTAATTTTGTTAGAATCAAAAAAGTGCGTATATTTGCACTCGCTTTCACCTGCATGGCCCATTCGTCTATCGGTTAGGACGCAAGATTTTCATTCTTGAAAGAGCAGTTCGATTCTGCTATGGGCTACAAATCAAACAAATAAACTAATTAACCGACATGGCAAACCATAAGTCATCTTTAAAAAGAATCCGTCAGACCGAGAGCCGCCGTCTGCGCAACCGCTACTACGCAAAAACTGCCCGTAACGCCGTTCGCAACCTGCGCAAACTCACCGACAAGACCGAGGCCGAAGCAAAGCTGCGCACAGTTAGCGCCATGCTCGACCGTCTCGCTTCGAAAAAAGCTATCTCTAAGAATAAAGCCGCCAACCTCAAGAGCAAACTCGCTCTCCATATTGCCAAAATCGGCGCGTAAGCACCGGTTGCCGCAAGGCACTTTAGAGTTTTGAGAGATTAGGGCCCATTCGTCTATCGGTTAGGACGCAAGATTTTCATTCTTGAAAGAGCAGTTCGATTCTGCTATGGGCTACCTGCCTCGCCGTGATACGGCGAGGCTTTTTGTGTTGAATCCCGGCCCTTCGGGAGTCTATGGCTACAAAATAGGATAGATCACAAAAAAAATCGTAACTTTGCAGACGATATGAAAAATCCCGACACACTGCCCAAAGGCATCACCATCTATTGCGGATCAGGCACAGGCAACGACCCGGCTTTTGCCGAGGCCGCACGTGCCGTCGGACGAGCCGTGGCCGATACAGGGTTACCACTGATCTACGGCGGCGGACGCATGGGAATGATGTATGCCGCCGCAGCCGCATGCCGTGATGCAGGAGGCGAGACACTCAGCGTCATACCGGGATTTATGGTCGAGCGTCTATGGGACGACAAAGAGTCGACATACACCATCGTCACACCTGACATGCACACCCGCAAACAGACCTTTGCCGCCAGATGTAAGGGAGCAATCGCCATGCCCGGCGGAATAGGCACGTTTGAGGAACTGACCGAGCTGATCACATGGCGCCAGCTGGGCCTCTTTGTAGGCAATATCGTCATCTTAAATATCAACGGATACTACGACGATCTGCTCGCCCAGCTCGATGCGGCTATCAAGGCAGGATTCATGCCTGCCGACCACTGCCGTCTGTGGGAAGTCACAGACGATGCCGCACATGCTGTGTCATTGGCTACCCGGGACAACGCCGGATTAACTCTAAACCGTAAATTCTGACGTCATGCAGACCGACTCGCTGCAAACGATCCCGACCGCTATCGACTCGTCATACAACGCACCGATTGATTTCGAACATTCGATGCATCCATTTCACGACGAGCTCGATTCGACCTTTGTCGAGAGTCTGCCCGGCGCCGACACTGTCGTGGCCCACACCACCCCTATGATCGAACCTTGGGAGACCGGACTCGAGGGCGAACCACGCCCCATGCAGCCGGGCAACCGTTCGAGCTTCCTGATCATCATCGCCGTGATGTTTGTGGTGATGACTTTCAATTTCAGGCACTTCAGCCGACTGCTAAAACAATTCAGTACTGAAGTACTCAAGCTGCGCAAAGGCCGCGAAAATGTGTTTGACGAACATCCTGCGGGCGACACCCGTGTGCTGATACTGCTGCTCATACAGTGTGTGGTTTGCGCAGGTATCCTGCTCAGCAGCGCCATTTGTCGCATAGTAATCGGTGATTATGCCTCAATGACCGGCCCCGCCGTAGGACTCGTCATAGGCGCATGCGCACTATACTACTTATTCGAACTGGCAGCATACAACGTGGTCGGATATACATTCACAACACCGGGCAAACGCAAGCAATGGCTGCGCGGATTCAATGCGTCGCAGGCACTGCTCGGCATGGGTCTGGTGATACCGGCCGTACTCGTGATATTCTATCCCGAGATAACCGTTCCGGCCGTCATAATTGGTGCCGTACTATACGTTTCGGCCCGCTTATTATTCATTTTCAAAGGTTTTAGAATTTTTTATGATAAAATTGGCAGTTTGCTCTATTTTATTTTGTACCTTTGCACCCTTGAAATCATCCCTGTGATTTTTCTATACAATTGCTCATGTTTTTTGGTGTCTTACGCCAACTAAACCGCACAAAATATTTCAAAAAAAGCAAAAGTGAAAGTAAGAAAAATTTTAGTTTCGCAACCTAAACCTTCGTCCGACAAATCACCTTATTATGATATTGCCGAGCGCTATGGCGTTGAAATTGTCTTCCGTCCGTTCATAAAGGTCGAAGGTCTCACCGCCAAAGAATTCCGCGCACAAAAGGTCTCGATACCCGAACACACAGCCATTATCTTCACTGCAAAAACAGCTATCGACCATTTCTTCCGTCTGTGCGAGGAAATGCGTATCACCATCCCTGATACACAGAAATATTTCTGCACATCAGAGTTGATCGCAAATTACCTGCAGAAATACATAGTTTATCGTAAGCGTAAGATTTTTGCTGCAAAGACCGGTAAACTCGCCGATCTGATGCCTTTCATGCTCAAGCACAAAGACGAGAAATATCTCTACGCAGTTTCTGACGTCAACAACGGTGCAGATGCCGATCTGTTGGCCAACAACAAGATAAATTTCGACCGCGGCGTAATGTACCGCACGGTCAGCAACGACTTCGGACCCGACGAACCTTTCGACTACGACATGCTTGTCTTCTTTAGTCCGCAGGGTATAGAGTCGCTGATGAAGAATTTCCCCGATTTCAAACAGGGCGAGATCGCCATCGCCACATTCGGCGCCACCACCGCTAAGGCTGCCAAAGAAGCCGGCCTGCGTGTCGACATCGAGGCTCCGACGTCAAAGGCTCCATCGATGACCGGCGCTCTTGATCAGTATATGGCCGAACATGTGGGCGAGGCTGCTCAGGCTTCCTGATGAAAGGACTCAGGCTATATAAAAAAGAAAAATTACGCTCTGCCGTGGCTATAGATCAACTATTCAGCCGCGGCAGCGGCGCTTTTAGCGCCATCGCATACCCTTTGCGTGCCGTGTGGCGCAACAATCCGCGGCGTAAATCTGATGCGCCCGTGGCTTTTGTCATATCCGTACCCAAGAAACGACTGCGACATGCTGTCGACCGGGTGGCCATGCGTCGCAAGATACGTGAGGCATACAGGCTGGCCCGCCCTGAATATACGATGCCTGAAGGCACACGTATTGACCTCGCTTTTGTCTACGTTGCCGATCGTCTCACTGACTATGCATCAGTAAGCCATGCTGTCGAAAAGCTGATGACAAAAGTCGTGCAATCGCTCTCCGTCAATACCGATGAACCCGCTCAGTAGAGCCATAGTGTGGCTGCTGAGTCTGCCCATACATTTTTATCGCGCATGCATATCACCTATGCTGCCCCCATCGTGTCGCTATACACCCACATGTAGCCGATATGCGCTCGAAGCCCTGCGACGTCACGGCCCTATAAAAGGTACATGGCTTGCCGTCAAACGCATACTGCGCTGTCACCCGTGGGGAGGTAGCGGCTATGACCCAGTACCATGACACGCGCTCTCGACCGATACAATGACATACACTCGCACGATCGAGCCCGCGCGCTTGACGGCGATACTGTGGTCAATATCGAGCCGGGCCAAACCATGCTCGACGGTGGTACGTACAGCGTCGGCATACACCCGTGGAACACCGACCGCCCCATCACACTCACTCAGCTCAGGCAACTCATTACCGCAGCCCGTGATCCGCATACAGTAGCCATAGGAGAATGCGGATTCGATGTTCTCAGAGGTGGTCATATCGACATACAGCAGCGGCTCTTTAATCTGCACGCGCGACTGGCTGAGCAGACCGGTAAACCACTTATCATACATGCAGTACGGTCATATCCGCAGCTGTTCGACGCCATCAGACGCCACCATCCTACAGTAGAATGGATTATACACGGATTCCGTGGCAAACCCGAGACTGCCCGTCAACTTGTAGCCGCCGGCTACAGCCTTTCACTCGGGAATAAATACAATCCGGACGTACCGGCCATCATAAATCCCGACCGACTCTATCGAGAAACAGACTCGCCCGATACCACAGTTTAAGAGATTATTAAAAAAATAATCCGTATCTTTGCAGTATGATAAAGAACTTACTCTTTGACCTCGGTGGGGTCATAATGGATATCGAAAAAGAGAATTGCGTGGAGTCATATGAACGTCTGGGTCTGCGCAATGCACGCCGGTATTTCGGCGAATTCAGCCAACAGGGTCCCTTTATGGCACTTGAAGAAGGTAAAATCACACCCGACGAATTTCATGCTGCATTACGTCCCGAACTGCCAGACGGAGTGACAGACGCTGAGATTGACAATGCATTCTGCGATTTTCTGACGGGTATTCCTGTCAGACGCCTTGCGGCTCTACGTCAACTCAGACGTCGCTACAAAGTGTATCTGCTCAGCAATACAAACCCTATAATGTGGGAGTCAAAAATCAAAGACGAATTCAAGAAAGAGGGCCACATCCGTGAAGACTATTTTGACGGTATGGTAACCTCATTTGAGGCCAAAGCTCTCAAACCAGACAAAGCCATATTTGACTATACGATCAAAAAACTTGGTATAGACCCGGCCGAAACATTGTTTCTCGACGATTCAGAGGCTAATCTTAAAGCAGCAGCCAGACTCGGCTTCAATACTGCTCTTGTAGCACATGAAAACGAATTTGCAGATATCATAGAGAAATACAAGGATGCCTGAATTCGCAGCAACAGTTGGCACATTCGACGGGCTGCACCTCGGACATCAGGACTTGCTGAGGCAATTGCGTGATGCAGCAGTCAAACGAGGTCTGAAGACTTGTGTGATAACATTTGAAAAACATCCTTTGGCAACACTCATGCCCGACCGTTGTCCGCAGTTACTTGGCTACGCAGACTTCGATGGTATAGACCGTATAGATCGTCTGCAATTTACAAGAGACTTGGCAGACTTGACAGTCAGGCAATTTATAAGACTGTTGCGCGACCACTACAATGTGCGTTTGCTGCTAATGGGCTACAACAATAAAATAGGTTCAGACGGCAACATAAGCCATGAGCAATACATATCAATCGGTGCAAACGAAGGAGTCGAGATAATTTTTGCCAAACCATATTCTATTGCCGACGGTATTTGTCCGGCAAGTTCATCTATACGCAAAGCACTCGACAACGGAGATATTGCGACAGCCAATACAATGCTCGGCCGCAGATATTCTATAGACGGCACAGTAGTGCGTGGCAAACAGAACGGACGCAAGCTCGGTTTTCCCACGCTCAACCTCGCAATCGACCGATACCGTCAGTTGCCATCATCAGGCGTATATGCAGGCTATATAAAAGCCGGCTCGGGCACATATAATGCAGTGATCAATATAGGCAATAATCCCACAATTGCCGACGGCAATCCAGTTACAATAGAAGCCCATGCGATAGACTGTACGATCCCCGAGAAATATGGTGACCGGATCAGTCTCGAATTCGCTGAACGCCTGCGTGACGAGCGAAAATATCCTGACCTGCATACTCTCATTGCCGCTATACGCGCAGACATAGAAAAAGCCCGCGGTATTTTGTGACAAAACCTACGGGCTCGGTATAATATCAGACTATATTTTACAAAGAGTTGAGTCTTGACAGCTGCTCGAACACTTCTCCGGCAGTAAGACGACGACGCATTCTCAATGTCGTGGCAAAATCACGTGCAACGACAAGTACTCCGGAATGACTGAAAAGTCTTGAATAATAACGATAATTCTTATTGAAAAGAGTATCTATCTCATCATCTTCCTGGAAAAACCGGAGCAGACTGGGACAGTGCGCCGGAGGTGGCTGGGACACTTT
>JAUNGA010000018.1 GCA_030524765.1 Bacteroidales bacterium
ATTGGTTTTTTCTTGCGTTCCGAGCCGGTTCGATTATGCGGGAGTATTATACATCTGTGAAATTTATGTCCAGTCGTTAGACAAGGCCATAAAGGAGGGAAGCATCAAAGGCATTACTCAGTTTGTCACTACCCGCTTCGGGAACGTGCTTGGTTCAAATGGCTCGGTTATTCCACTCTTTGAGAAACAAATCAAGGAGGGTGGTCCCGTGACCGTTACGCATCCTGACATAATCCGCTTTTTCATGCTTATCCCCGAAGCTTGCAAACTCGTACTCGAAGCCGGTACTATGGGGCACGGCGGCGAAATCTTTGTATTTGACATGGGTAAGCCCGTCAAAATTGCTGATCTTGCCAAGCGGATGATAAAGATGAGTGGTGACGAGGGAGTTGAAATAAAATACTCCGGATTGCGCGATGGCGAGAAACTTTATGAAGAGTTATTGAACGACCAGGAAGTCACCCTTCCGACTCCTCACGATAAAATCAATGTCGCCAAAGTACGTGAATACGACTACGAGAAAGTGAATATCGAGATACTAAACCTAATCCACCTGGCTACCAGTTCTGATGATATGACAATTGTCCGACACATGAAAGCAATCGTTCCCGAGTTCAAAAGTCAACACTCCAAATACGAGGTTCTCGATTGATATAAAAATAGAGTAACTGCTATCCACGGGCATATTAGGGCGCAAACTAAAAAATTGCGCGGATATAGTCCCGCCATAGGCTCCGTAGGGAGATTATGGCGGGACATTTTGTAGCGGCAGTTGGATGTTTGCCGGGAAAAGAATTGGATGACGGGTGGATGGGGCCGACAATTTTTTGTAATTTTGCAGCGTGAAAACAATGGAGGATCAAGAATTCAAATCGGCGGTGCCGGGGATGCTGGCTCTGTCGCCGGCAATAGTCTTTCTGGCTCTGTATGTGGCTGTGTCGCTCGCAATCGGCGATTTTTATGTTATGCCGATCACGGTGGCTCTGGCGGCATCGTCGGTCTGGGCGGTGGTGATCTGTCGTGGTCACAGTCTGAGCGAGCGTATCGAGACGTTCTCGCGTGAGGCGGGGCATGCCAATATATTATATATGGTGTGGATTTTTGTGCTGGCAGGTGCGTTTGCTGCTCTGGCCAAGGGGATAGGGGCAATCGACGCGACGGTATGTCTGACTCTGCATATCTTTCCGCCTGAGTTTCTGTTGCCGGCTATTTTTGCGGCGGCGTGTTTTATCTCGTTGTCGATCGGGACGTCGGTGGGTACGGTGGTGGCTCTGGTGCCGCTTGTGGTCGAACTGGCCGGCACAGGCGGCGGCAATGTGCCGCTTTATGTGGCTACGGCGCTTGGTGGCGCTTTTTTTGGCGATAATCTGTCGTTTATATCGGATACGACGATCGCTGCTACGCGTACGCAGGGGTGCAGTATGGCTGATAAGTTCAGGGCCAACGTTCTGATAGTGTTGCCTGCTGCGCTTATAGCGCTGGTGCTGTATATGGTGCTGGGCCGACAGACTATGCTGAGTGTTCCTGACGGGGGAGCGCCGTGGTGGCTCGTGACGCCTTATCTGGTGATTATCTCCACGGCTCTGTCGGGCATCAATGTCACAATCGTGCTCATATGCGGCATAGCGACGGCTCTGGTGCTGGGCGCGGCCACGGGTGTGGCGCCTCTTGAGGCCTGCCGCATGATGGGCGAGGGTATTGATTCTATGGGGCAGCTGATTATCATCACTCTGCTGGCGGCCGGCATGCTGGGTATGATCAAGGCTATGGGCGGTATCGATTATCTGCTGCGCCACATGACGGCGCGTGTGCGTGGCACGCGCGGTGCCCAGTGCTGCATTGCCGCGATCGTGAGCATTGTGAATCTGTGCACTGCCAACAATACGGTGGCTATCATCACTGTCGGGTCGATCAGCCGTGATATAGCGTCGCGCTATGGTGTGGCGCCTAAAAAGGTGGCGTCATTGCTCGACACGTGTTCGTGCATAGTGCAATGTCTGATTCCTTACGGCGCTCAGACGTTGTTGGCGACAGGTCTTGCAGGTATCTCTCCCGCTGCGCCGTGGCCTTATCTTTATTATCCATGGGCGCTGGCTCTGACGGTTACTGTGTCGATTCTCATAAAGCGCAAATCGAGATAGTGTGGGGGATGCCCTTTACTGTTGCTCACGCATTGCCTGTCGAAGCGGTAGGGGAACGGGCTCTTATATATGCAAGCGGGGCTGCCCACAACGGTCGGCAGCCCCCTGTGTGGTGTGATGTTGCGTGACGTTATGCCGGGGGAAGGATAGCGTCGTTGGGGCAGACAGCTGCGCACGAGCCGCACTCGATGCAGGTGTCGGGATCGATCTTGTAGATTTCGCCCTCAGAGATTGCTTCTACGGGGCATTCGGGCAGACAGGTGCCGCAAGCCACGCACTGGTCGGTAATTACGTATGCCATTGTTGAACTGTTTTATGAGTTAATTCAGAAATATGTTTGTTTTGTTCTGCAAATATAGCGCTTTTTTGCGTTAATATGGACTAAAGACGATATTTTTTTGTGGGCCGATGCTGATTTTTGGTCTCAGACAGCCGCACGGCGATATAATACCACTGCTATGACGGCATATATGATATTGGGTATCCACATGGCTATCAGGGGAGAAGTGAGACCTGAATATGCAAAGCTCTGTGTGATGGCCATAAAGAGGATGTAGCTGAAGCTTAGCACCAGGCCTACGCCAATGTTTACACCCAGACCGCCTTTGACCTTGCGTGATGACAGTGCCATGCCGATCACGGTGAGGATAAATGCCGCCGCACACATGGCGTATCGCCGCTGGTACTCGACTTCAAATGACTGGATGTTGGCCACGCCTCGGCCGCGCTGACGGCGTATGTACTCCTCGAGCTGCGGGGTGGTCATCTTTTCATGGTCGTTTTTGGCGATGAGAAAGTCGCGAGGCTCGAAGGGAATGACTGTGTCGAGCGAGCGGCCTTTGCGTATAAACTCGCGGTTGTCGCTGAAATCGCGTATGACGTAGTCGTAGACGCGCCACGAGTAGAGGGTGTCCCAGGTGATGCGCTGTGCGGTGAGACGCGATGTGAGGCGTTTGTCGTCGTCAAACGATTCGAGCGAGAATCGCGATCCGCTTTTCGAAATGTTGTCATACCGGCTCATATAGGCGATCTCTCCGGGGGCGACCATCAGCATGATGTTTGACCCGTAGTCGACGCGTTTGTTTTTTACATATGTGTTGGTGTAGTCGATACGCTTGACATTGGCAGGGGGGATGATATATGCGCCGAGCACCCAGGTGGCCGCGGCTATCACCAGGGCCGAGAACATGTATGGTCTCAGCAGGCGGTTGAAACTCATGCCCGACGACAGCATGGCGATGATCTCGTTGTTGCCTGCCAGCTTGGTCGTGAAGAAGATCACGGCGATGAAGACAAACAGAGGGGAGAACTGGTTGGCGAAGTAGGGCAGGAAGTTGATGAAATAGTCGACAATGGTGGCATGTAGGGGAGCCTTGAGAAACGCGTCGAATTTCTCGTTTACGTCGAACATCACCACGATGGCCAGCAGCAACGCTATCGCGAAGATATACGTGCCCAGGAACTTGCGTATTATATATCGGTCGATGATCTTGAACATGTCACAGACGTCGGTTGAGTTTTTCGACCATCAGGGCTTTCCATGCGGCGAAGTCTCCGGCCACGATGTGCCTGCGTGCCTCGGTCACGAGCCACAGATAGAATGCCAGGTTGTGGATCGATGCTATCTGCATTGCCAGCAGTTCGCCGGCTATAAACAGATGCCGCAGATATGCGCGGCTGTAGACACGGTCGACCAGGCATGGACTGTCTTCCCAAATGGGGCTGAAGTCGTCGGCCCACTTGAGGTTGCGCATGTTCATGGTCCCTTCGGGTGTAAACAGCATGCCGTTGCGGCCGTTGCGTGTGGGCATGACACAATCCATCATGTCGACGCCGCGGTCAATGGCCTCGAGTATGTTGCATGGTGTGCCGACCCCCATGAGGTAGCGTGGCTTGTCGGCAGGAAGTATCTCGTTGCAGACCTCGATCATGTCGTACATGACTTCGGTAGGCTCGCCTACAGCCAGACCGCCGATGGCATTGCCCTCGGCGCCGAGATCGGCGACAAATCTGGCGGAGTCGCGACGCAGGTCGGCATAAGTGCAGCCTTGTACGATGGGGAAGAAAGCCTGTCGGTGGCCATAAAGCGGCTCGGTCGAGCGAAACCGTTCCCAGCCTCTGACGAGCCATCGTTTGGTCAGTTCAAGCGAACGTTTTGCGTAGGTATAATCTGATGTCCCCGGAGGGCATTCGTCGAGGGCCATCATGATGTCGGAGCCGATTATACGCTGTATGTCAACGACCTTCTCGGGGGTGAACAAATGTTTCGAGCCGTCTATGTGACTGCGAAAGTGGGCTCCCTCTTCGGTGAGTTTGCGGTTTTCGCTCAGCGAGAACACCTGAAAGCCGCCACTGTCGGTGAGGATGGGACGGTCCCAACCGTTGAATTTGTGCAGGCCTCCGGCGCGTTGTATTATATCCATGCCTGGCCGCAGATATAGATGGTAGGTGTTGCCGAGAATGATCTGTGCCTTGACTTGCTCGCGCATCTCGTGCATGTGCACGCCCTTGATGGCGCCCACGGTGCCCACCGGCATGAAGATCGGGGTGAGGATCGTGCCGTGGTCGGTCGTTATCTCGCCGGCACGTGCATTGGTGCCGGGCGCTGTGTTGATGACTTTAAAATCCATATCAGCCACAAAGGTACAAAATTTCGCTCAATCCAGCACGACAAGTGTTCACAGCACTTGTGCGCAGATGACTTTTTAGTGATGCACACGACGCGACAGCCGATCGTGCGGCGTCGGGCGCATGTCGGTGCCGGTTCATGCGCCGGTCAGCTTTTCATCTCAAACTTTATGTATGTAAAACGGTAATAACCAATGATATGCACATGTTGCGTAGTAATGCAGTAGTGGCCCGCTTGCTTTGAGGTAGCACCTTGTTATATATTTGCATCCGGAAATTACACCTCCCTTCATAACCAAACTTCTAAATATTTTAATCATCAACCTTAATTCAATCCTAAATGAGAACTATCAATCTTAGACGTTCCCTTCTGGCGGCACTCGCCATCATGCCCGTGACGGGTATGTTTGTCTCGGCACAGACACCCGACAACGGGTGGGCCGAGGTGTGGCGTGACGACTTCGAGGGTACACAGCTTAACTCGAAGTACTGGAATATCGAAAAGAACAGTACCGGCGGAGGCAACTGGGAGTTGCAGTATTACGGCCCCGAGGGCGTAAGCGTTGCCGGTGGCAACCTTGTGCTGACGGCATCGCGTACTCCGCGCGAGGGCAAGTCCTTTACATCGGGCCGTGTCAACACCAAAGGCAAGGTCTACTTTACGCACGGCAAACTCGAGGCCCGCATCCTCATCCCCAAATCAAAGGGCGGCCTGTGGCCTGCGTTCTGGATGCTCGGCGAAAATATCAACACCAATCCCTGGCCGCAGTGCGGCGAGATCGATATACTCGAGATGGGCAATGCCGCCGGTTTCGGTGGAAACGAAGAGACATACTTCAGCGGCGCGTGCCACTGGGGCTACTATGATGCCAACAACCACTACCCGATGTACGGTGTGGCCGGTAATGCCCCTTACAGCCTGCAGGACGGCCAGTATCACCTGTTTACCTGCGTATGGGACACAGAATCTATCAAGATGTATCTCGATCTTGACAAAAATCCCGACGTCGCTCCGTATTATGAAATGGGTCTGACCGACCGTAAAAACGATAAATCTCCCGGCAATTACCTGCATAAACCGTTCCACATCCTGTTCAATCTTGCAGTAGGCGGTATGTTCCCCAATATTACGAATCCTGCGGGTATCACTGCCGAAATCCCGGCCGAGATGCGCATCGACTGGGTGCGCATATGCCAGCCTAAAGACAATGCAGACTTTACCTTCTGCGAGAGTGATAACGAGGAAGACGACAATCAGGAGGACCCCGACACCAAGCCCGGCTTCTGGGGCTCGGCTGCTCTTGATGCCAACGGCCAGTACACCTTTGATTTCAACAAGGCCGATGATTTTGTGCTGATCGGCACATCGCAGGGTGTCAAAGACATCATGCTCGGACTGGGCAAGAATGTCAAGGCCGACTACAATGTCGACAATGTCAACAACTTCTTTTACGTGTGGGAGAACACCTATACCGAGGCGCCCTGCTCGGGTGTCAACTCGTTTGGCCTGGCCGAGAACTATACATCGCTCGCAGTCGGCACTGTCGGTTGGTCGGGCGCCGGATATGCCTCGCAGGGCAAGGGCAAAGACCTCTCGATGATCGACGATGACTGGGTGCTGCACTTTGCTATGAAAGGCAATGACATCGCTGCCCACCGCAAACAGACCGTCATGGTCGGCAATACCCAGTTTGTGATAGGCCGTCCTGACGGCAGTGACCCCTCGCTGGGCGATTATCCGCGCGACGGAAAATGGTATAACTTTGACATTCCCGTCAAGGTGCTCCGTTCGCTCAAAGATCCTGTCTTCAATAATGCAAGCAACTATCTCGACAATGTCGTGGCATTCCTCTCGGGCGGCTTTGGCGGTGCCAAACTTCAGTTTGACAATGTGTTCTTCTATCGCTCGCTTGTCCCCGTAAATGATGTCCCCTCGGTAGACGAGACTACCGAGATCGGACGCTATGCATCGAAATCACTCGATGCACAGGGCCAGCCGACATTCGACTTCGAGAACAGCTATGATTATGTACCCGTGTGCGCAAGCGACCTCACACGCGGTGCCATGGAGGGCAAGATACGTCTCGACCTCAATGTCGACGGCGGTAAAAACGCATTCTACAACTGGCTATACGAATTTACCAATACTTCGACCTACGAAGATCTGCCTGTCGAGGGTCTCAACTCGATGGGTGAGGCCGGTTCATACTTCGCAATGAGTGTACGCGGCGAACAGGCATGGAGCGGCTGCGGTTTCAAACTGCTCTCGCCCCAGGATCTGTCGTTCCTTGACGATACATACTGGCTGCACATCGCCTTCAAGGGCGACGACCTGCTGATGCACGCCGCCCAGACCGTCACCCTCGGCAATGTCAAGTTTATCATTGGTCCGACCGATGGCACAGCTCCCTCGCTGGGCGACTACCGCCGCGACGGCGAGTGGTACTCGTTTGACATTCCTCTCAAAGATCTGATGGTAATCTCAGATCCGATCTATCCCAACATGTCGGCGTTCGATGACAACATCGTGGCTCTCTCGACCGGAGGCGTCAAGGGTGCCAAGCTGCAGTTTGACAATATCTTCTTCTATCGCAATGACTCAAAGGGCGGCGATGACACCAAAGATGACACACCTTGCGGTCCTTATGTCCATGCCGCCATCGGCACTGACGGTCAGTCGACCTTCGACTTCGACAATGCAGTCGATATCGTGCCCATCAATATGTCAGAGGGTGTCCGCACGCTCTTTGACGGCAAGATCCGCGCCGACTATAATGTGGATGATGAGAACATCTTCTTCTATGTATGGGAGAAGACATTCGAGGCCGGCGAGGCTGTAGGTGTCAATTCATTCGGTATCGATGAGGGCTTCCCCTCGATGTCGGTATCTAACGAAGGCTGGTCGGGCGCCGCATTCAAGTTTGAGTCGCCCCGTGATATGTCGATCGTGAGCGAGCCGGGCTATTATCTGCACATGGCCATCCGCACTGCCGACTATATGAGCCACACTCCCTACAAGATGGGCCTGTGTGAAGATGCCGTCTGGATAACAGCCGCCCAGACCGGCGACGGTATCGTCACCGACTTCCCGCGCGACGGCGAATGGTACTATATCGACGTACCTGTAAGCCGTATCAACGAGGTTGCCGGTAAGGATATTTTCAAAGACGAGAAATCGTTTACCAAGAATCTGCTGCACTTTGACTGTGGCGCCCGCCAGGGTACTCCGCTCGAATTCGACAACGTCTTCTTCTGGCGTAATACCAACCCCGACCGCGATGACAATCTCGGCAACTCGTCGGGCATCGAAGACCTGCCATCGGTAGGCGCTCCCGCCGCTCAACGCATGCAGGGCATCTACACCATCGACGGTCGCCGCGTGTATGCCGAGCCGTCAGAACTGCCTGCAGGATTCTATATAATCAACGGACATAAAGTTCTCATAAAATAAGTGTATTCTAATGCTTGACGCAGGGAAGGCTCTGAGAGCCTTCCCTGTTTTTTTTCAAAACATTTGCAAATTACACAGATAATTCTGAAATTTGTCATTACAATTATATAAAAGCTTTTGTGAGCCTTATATCTACTGTGAGATGACAGCCCGACTGATAGCAATGGTTTATGCTCTGCTGGTGGCCATGACGGCCGTCGCACAGTTTCCTGCAATCCGGAATTTCGGTCCGCAAGACTATAATGCCGGCCCACAGAACTGGCAGACTGCCGAGAGCAATGAAGGCTATGTCTTTGTGGCAAACAATATCGGACTGCTGGTCTACAACGGGCTGACATGGGATCTTGCCTATATGCCCAATCACACCAATGTGCACGCTGTCGTCTGCAACAGCTCGAGCAACCGGTTTTATGTCGGGGCGTTCGAGGAGTTCGGCTACTTCAAGAATAATCCGCCACTGCGCCGGGCTACATATATTTCCGTATCATCGTTGTTGCCCGATTCAGAACGGCGTTTCAAGGATATATGGGCTGTCGCTGAACTCTACGACGGGTCAGTGGCCTTTCAGGCATATGACCGTATATTTGTCTATCATGTAAACAGAAATAGCGTAGAGACACTGCACTTCACGTCGCGCATTACTGACATGACTGCGTCGGGCGAGTTGCTGTATGTCAGCACAGAGGCCGGTGTATTTACCTATGGTGCGGCCGGCGTGACACAATTGCCCGGCTCGACCGGACTCGGTGCGCGCCACGTCAGAGGAGCTTTTGCCGACTCTGACGGATCAATGATATTTGTGACCCGTTCGGATGGCTTTTACCGTCTTGTCGATGATAGATTTGTACCTATCGATATACCCTCTCTTTCTGCGGCCATGCGTGATAAACAGGTATTCTGCATGGCTGTCACCGAAAGGTATATCGCTTTGGGTACCATACGCCACGGCATACTGGCATATGACCGCGTCAGCGGACATGTGCACCACCTCAACCGCGACAACGGCCTGCGCAACAACACAGTGCTCGACATCAACATCGATTCTGATTCAAACATGTGGGCCTCGCTTGACAATGGCTTGAGCTATATAATGTTTGACTCGCCATTCCGCACCATATTCTCTGATGCCAATACAGTCGGCACGGGTTATGCGTCAATGTCTCTCGGCGATCGGCTTTATATAGGTACCAACCAAGGCCTTTACCACATACCGCTGCCGGGCGACTACTCTCATACGACATTCACACCTGTAGAGGTCAGCGGCCTGTCGGGGCAGATCTGGACCTTGTGCCGTGCAGGCGACAAGCTGCTGTGCGGTGCCGACGCAGGGGCATTCGCGATAGCTGACGGACGAGCCACGCCGATAGAGGGGCTCGGGTCGACATGGGGATTCAGGCCTTATCCCGGACGCGACGACCTGATGATAGCGAGCATGTATGACGGTTTTGCCGTCATACGTAACTCGGCCGATGGCTGGCGACTGTTGACCCGCATCGACGGTATCGCGGAGGGCACCGTAAACTTCGAGATAGGCGAGGACGGCCGTATATGGTTCAGCCATTGGCTGCAGGGAGTCTATTCTTTTGGCCTTTCCGATAATTTCACTCGTGCCACTGACATTACAATCTACAATGCCGGCAATCAGCTGCCCACCGACGACAATAATCTTGTCACCAAGATCAACAGACAGGTCTACGTTTCGGCTGCCGACGGATTTTATATCCGTCGTGCCGGCTCTGACAGTCTCGTAAAGGCCGGATGGCTCGACCGGCTTTTCCCGCCAAACGGAATATCGACACGTCTCTTTGAGACCCCTGACGGTGATATCTGGGCTCATCGTCCTGACGTGTTGGCTTATGCCCGTCGGCAGGGTAACACCTATACGGCACGGCAGTTGCATTACGGCACCACCGTACACCGTCTGCAGATGAATCTCGGCAACCTCTCGTATCTGCCCGGAGGCCAGACAGTGATGAATCAAGATGACGGATTCTATGTCGTTGACCCGAATTCGGCCATTGTCGCGGCCAGAAAGGTCGGCCTCGAGTATGTCTCGCCACTTGATGCCGCCGATACAGATAACGAGATGTTTCTGCACCGTTCTAAATCAGGAAATGACAGTTTTGAGGCCGATCTCGGTCAGCGCGATCTCGTGTTTGTCTACTCTATCGCCGAGTATCACGATCTTGGATCGGTGCGGTTCTCGACCATGGTAGATGGTTATGATGACGATTGGACGCCATATGTCGCCGCCAACAGCCGAACTCTTACCAGACTTGAGCCCGGCGATTACGTATTCCGCGTACGGGCCCGCGACACCATCACCGGCACAATCAGCGAAGACAGTATCGCGTTCAGAGTCCGTCCCGCATGGCACGAGACATGGTGGGCGCGCACCATATTCGTGATAGTCGTAGCTCTCATATTGTACATAGCCATTGACCTTATGAAGCGGCGTGTGATGAGTATCATAAGCAAGCGTCGTGAGGCCGAACGCCAGCGTCGCGAGCGCCTGCAGGAGCTGCAGCGGCTCGAACGTGAAAAAGCGACAATGATAGAACATAACGAGACGCTCAACCGTGAGATAAAACGCAAATCAGGCCAGCTTGCCGACTCTGACATCGCCATTCAGCGCAAGAGCGATGTGCTCAAAGACGTAAACGAACGCATCGATCAGCTCATCGCATCAGGTAAAGACAGCGATGCCGTCATCGCGGGCTTGCGCGATCTGCGTCGTACTCTGATTGTGCATGACAAAGAGGAATCGTGCTGGGACCGTATGGAGGAAAATTTCAATATAATCTTCGATGACCTGCTCAGCAAGATCATGACCCGCTATCCGACGGTGACCCGTAATGACATACGCCTTTGCTCTTATCTGCGCCTCAACATGTCGACCAAGGAGATCGCCACATTGATGAACGTCTCGGAGCGCAGCGTCGAGAGCAACCGTTATCGACTCCGCAAAAAACTCGGCATGTCGCCAGGACAAAGCTTCCAGGAATTCTTTGCCGGTATAGAGTGATATTGTCAGATCAGCATGGCGCAAAAAAAATTGATTGTCATCGCGACAACCAATCTGTTAACCTTAAATCTATACCATGAAAAACACATTGCAAAAGTAGGTGATTGGCTGTCGGTGTGCAAGCGTTTTATGCGGTTTTTGACGTTGATTTAACAGATTTTAAGACGTTGTGGCGCTTGTTTAGTGATCTTATTGGCAATTTGTGTATCTGACGGGATTGTTGCTGACAAATTGATGTAGACGCTTTGCTATGGTACTGAATCCGGGGATTTTGCTATGTTAGCATTTGTTAACAATTGTGTAAACTCCGTCTGTTTCAGCCGCTTGGCCTTCGTCGACAATTCGGCGTAGGGCTGAAATCGCCGGTGTGAAACGCGATCCGGGAAAGTGTCGCCTCATGTCTGCAAGTGTTACGCCGCGAGCCGAGGATGCAAGAAGCGAGCGTACTGACTCGGTCATGGATGCCGTGTCTGATTTGCGTCGACTGCGACATACGTCGCATTTGCCGCAATCGGCGGCATCGGTCTGGCCGAAATAGCGCAACATGTAGCGCACGCGACAACTGTCGGTCATGTATGCATATTGGCGCATGGCTTCCATGCGTCGACGGACGCGCTCGAGCTGTACCTCGTAGACTTCGCGCGGAATGACCACGTGACGGGTCTCGTCGCGTGAGGTGGGGTAGAGGACAAACGGTACGGTGCGCTTCGGTACGTATGATACGACGTGCATGCGGCTGAGGGTGAGCAGAGCCTGATAGACGCGGTCGGGCGTAAGCGATGTGCGATAACCTATTAGCACTTCGTCGATGTGGACGTAGTCGGCAAACAGGCCTGTGTATGCTCGCAGTGTCTCGCGTAATACGGCTTCGGTGTCGGGATCGAGCTGCAGCGAGTAGAAATCTGATTTACGTGCTGTGATCATCAGACGGGCCCGGCTGTCGAGCTCGTCGTGATACTCGATGACCTCGGCACGGGTAAGTATGCGCAGGGCCGAGAGGGTGGGGCGTGGCTGCAGATCAAATGTCTTGCAGAATTTGGTAAAGTTGCATTCGTAGACCTGATTGTAGCCGCTGCCTACGGATACGTTAAGAAACGTGGCGAGCTTTTCGTAGACAGTAAGCAGATAGTCGCGTCCCGGAAATTGCTCGTTGAGGCGCCTTGTGATCAGTGATTTGTCATGAGGAGACACGAGCATGACAGCAAACGACGGTAATCCGTCTCGGCCCGCGCGGCCGGCCTCCTGATAATATTCCTCAAGTGTCGGCGGCAGGTCGTGATGTATGACGGTGCGCACGTCGGGTTTGTCGATACCCATTCCAAATGCGTTGGTCGCCACCATGACACGTATGTGCCCGTTTTTCCATTGATCCTGCCGCCGGGCTTTGTCGGCAGGGTCGAGTCCGGCGTGGTAGTAGTCGGCCGAGATGCCGTTGGCGGCGAGCAGTTTTGCGAGCCGGGCGGTACGTTCGCGCGAACGTACATAGACTATCGCCGATCCGGAGGTGTTGGTGAGCACCCGCAACAGCATGGTCTCTTTGACCTCGCAGTAGCGTACGATATAGCTGATGTTGTCGCGGGAAAAGCTGCGCGAGAAAACCGCGGGATCTTTTATGGCCAGTTTGTCAGCGATGTCGGCTACGACCTCGGGAGTGGCCGATGCTGTGAGTGCGAGCAGCGGGGCATGCGGGAAGGCCTTGCGTATGGCGCTGATGCGTAGATAAGAGGGGCGGAAGTCATAGCCCCATTGAGAGATGCAATGAGCCTCGTCGACAACGATGAGGCTGACGTCCCATGAGCTCAGCTCGAGCAGGAAGTCTTTGTTGGCCAGACGTTCGGGCGAAAGGTAGACTATGCGGGCATGACCGAGACGCACACGGTCGAGTGCCAGATGGCGTTCTCCGCGCGACTGGCCCGAGTGGATCGACACGGCGCGTATGTCGCGTTCGCGCAGGTTGTCGATCTGATCTTTCATCAGCGATATTAACGGCGTTACGACTATAGTGATGCCGTCGAGCATCATCGCAGGTACCTGAAAGGTAATTGATTTGCCGCCGCCGGTCGGCAGCAGTCCTATGGTGTCGCGGCCGTTGAGCACCGAGTCGATAATCTCGGCCTGGCATTCGCGGAACGAGTCATATCCCCAGTACCGTCGCAGTATGTCGAGAGGCGATGTCATTCGGTGTCGGCCGACGTGCGTATCTGTTTGACGAGCAGCTGCAGGGGCGAAGTGGCGTTGTGGTGTTTGTTTTCCTCGATGGTGTAGCAGATATTGAACGGCTTGCCGGCATGGATATAGTCGAAGTATCGTGCCATATTGAATGCTATGCCGTTGATGACTTTGCCCGATGTGTCGTCGACGAGCTCGAGTTTGATGTGCTCGAGATGTTTTCCTACGAGCATGCTCGTGCCGAAGTCTTTTACGCCACGGGTGCAGAAGGTCGGTTTCTGGTTGCCGGGGCCAAACGGATTGAACAATCGAAGGGTCGAGATGAGTTCGGGGGTGATCTGCGCGAAGTTGAGGAAGGCGTCGATGTCGATCACGGGCGTCTGTTGCTCGGGCAGGATGTGAGATGCGACGTATTCCTCAAACCGGCGTGTGAATTCGGGTAGGTTTTCCTCTTTGAGCGACAGTCCCACGGCATATGGATGGCCTCCGAAGTTCTCGAGCAGGTCGCGCACCGAATCAACAGCCTTGTAGATGTCGAATCCCTGCACCGAACGCGACGAGCCTGTGGCCAGTCCGTTGGCGAATGTCAGTACGACCGAAGGTTTGTAGTATAATTCGGTGAGACGTGACGCCACGATGCCGATGATACCTTTGTGCCAGTCTTTGTTGTATATTACGATCGACTTTTTGGGCGAGTACATTTCGCCGCGCGCCTCAAGGATGGCGTTGGCCTCTTCGGTGATGCGCTTGTCGAGCTCTTTGCGGTCTTTGTTATATTGGTCGATGGCCAGACTTTTGCGTGCGGCGTCCTTGCTGTCCCGGGCTACGAGCAGCTCGACTGCCTCGCGGCCGCTCTGCATGCGCCCCGAGGCATTGATGCGCGGGCCGATCTTGAATATGACGTCGGAGATAGAAATTTCTTTTCCGCCCAGGCCGCAGGTGCGTATTATGGCGCGTAGCCCGAGGTTTGGATTGGTGTTTATGCGCTTGAGGCCCATGTATGCCATTACACGGTTCTCGTCGACCATTGGCACGATGTCGGCGGCGATGCTGACGGCCACGAGATCGAGCATGCACTCGAGCTCGGCTGTGCCGATGCCGTTTGAAATCGAGAATGCCTGCATGAGCTTGTATCCCACACCGCATCCCGACAGGTGGCGGCAAGGGTATGTCGATCCCTCGAGTTTGGGGTTGAGGATGGCCGTGGCGGGAGGCAGCTCGGAGTCGGGCACATGGTGGTCGCATATGATAAAATCGATGCCGCGCTCGGCCGCATATTTGATTTCGTCGATAGCCTTGATGCCGCAGTCGAGTATGATTATGAGCTTGATACCCTCGTCGGCGGCATTGTCAATTATGCGCCGTGATATGCCGTAGCCTTCGTCGTAACGTGTAGGAATATAGAAATCGATTTCAGAATAGAAATTTTGCAGATATCGGTAGACGAGAGCCACCGCTGTGGTGCCGTCGACGTCGTAGTCGCCGTAGACGAGAATTTTCTCTTTTGAGCCCATCGCGCGATTGAGCCGGTCGACGGCTTTGTCCATGTCGGGCATGAGGAATGGATCGTGGAGATCGCGCAGCGACGGGTGGAAAAATTTTTCGGCCTCGGCCACTGATGTGATGCCGCGTTGCACCAGCAGCTCGCACACCGGTGTGCAATTGGCATAACGACGGGCGAGCTCGCTCTCGAGTTTTTGTTCTTCAGAGGTCAGAGGCAGATAGTTCCACTTGCTTGTCATGGTATCAGGATGGAGTATTGTTAGCGTTTTGTGATGAGAGTACTACAGGGTCGAGATGCACGTCAATCTGCGGGAATGGGAAGTGAATGCCCGCCTTGGGCAGCTGTTTGTAAATCTGCTCGTTGACGTCGTAGAATACGCTCCAGTAGTCACCGGTCTTTGTCCAGGCGCGGACTTTCAGCACTACTGCGCTGTCGGCCAGCTCGTTGACCACAACCGATGCGTTGCTGTATGGTTTGGCCATCTCGACAATGGCACGGGCCTCGCGTATTGCCGCAATACGCCGGTTGACCTGGTTGTGGTGCCGACGGAACAGCCGGCGAAGCATGAATTTGGGTTTTGCGGCGTCTTGATTGTCGTCGGCAGTCTCTGCTGATGTCTGCTCGTGATCGTCCTGGTCTTTTGCCGGGGCTTTTATGCCGTCCGGTGCACCGGGCACCGGATTGTCGACTGTAGGTTCGTTGACTATGCGTTTGTCGGCGTCAAGTATAGCCATGATGGCACTGCGGGCAACGTCGACATCGTCGCCATAGCTTATGGCGATACTCCAGTCAACGCGACGATAGCTTTCGCGCGACCAGTTGTTGACTGATCCGGTCGATAATCCTCCGTTGGGGATTATTATCGACTTATTGTCGTAGGTGGTGATGACAGTGTGAAAAATCTGTATCTCTTTGACCGTGCCTGCATATCCCTGTGCCTCGATATAGTCGCCGATGCGATAGGGCTTGAGCAACAAAATGAGTACACCGCCGGCAAAATTCTGCAAGGTGCCGCTGAGGGCCATACCGATCGCGACACCGGCCGAAGCAAAGATGGCGAGAAACGATGATGTCTCTATGCCGAGTATGCCGATGCACGTCACGACCAATATGAAATAGAGCACGATATTGACCATGCTCAGCAAGAATGTGCGCAGACCGCTGTCGACACGCCGCGTCAGCAGTATGCGCCGTACGATATTGTAGATCTTGCGTATGACAAACTTGCCGATGTAGAATACGAGTATGGCCAGCGCGAGATTGATGGCCAGGGTGACTATGCCTGATACCATGCGGTCGAGCAGTTCGTCTATCGGCAGCGAACGCAACATGCCGAGTTCCTGCTTCACGTCGGGAACCGAGTCGGGTATCGCTACCGGTATGATATCCTGTATTAATCTGAATAATCGCATGGCTGTGAAACGTTAGTCGTGCATGTGATGTGATACGACGTCGACCGCCCATTCGAGCTGCCGGTATCCGCGTGTCTCGTAGTCAGACGAGGTGTTGAATACGTATGTGGCGAGACCGCTATGGTTGTAAATCACATAATCGTCCCAGAGCCGTTCGGTGGCGGCGGCATATTTGACGACGGCCGAGAGGGCCGCGTCGAATTCGCCGGTTAATGACGACGGCAATTCAGAGTCGACGGCAAGAGCCGAAACATATTCGCCGAAATCGATTGAATATCCACGTCGTGAATTGCCGCGATAGTTGGTCACATGCTCGGCGGGATGAGGCAGTGGAGTTACGTCATAGATGGCGGCGGTGGCACGTGCCAGACGATCGAGGCCTGCCGTCTCGATGACCGATATGGTGCAAGTGCGGTCAACTGGAGCGGTCTTGGCGTTGTAGTGCTCGTAAGTGATACGGGCGGCATCAGTCAGCGAGCCGGCGCCACGCATCAGATAGCGCAGTGTCTTGTCATATGGCATGCCGTCGCGTGGCAGTTCAGACGCGCTGGCCACGATGTAAGGCGCGGCATGACGCAGTTCATAGGCAACCTCGACAGTGCCCATATAGCAGCAGTCGAAATAGATGTATTCGAGCCCTTGCCCGTCGAGCGCTGTGCTTAGGGCGGTGATGTTCATGGTTTTGCCCTGATGTTCACCCCATGTGCGGCGTTTGTCGGCCGGGTCGTCGTATCCGTCATTGTTCCAGCCGTTGCCGTGACTCCAGAGCACAAGCGCGAAATTGTCAGCCGGGGCAATCTCTTTGGTATCGTCGATCACTTCGGTCATACGGGCGATGCTGACCGAAATGCTGCCATCGGTATAGTCCTTGATCTTGACGAGACCGGTTTTAGTCATCTCGTAGAGGGCGTCTGAACCGTCGTGAGCCGAGCGATATACGAGCAGACGGTTGTCGCCAAGATGTCCGGCTGCGACGGCGGTCTGCATTTCTTTGAGATCCTCGCTATCGGCAGCCGGGATGGTTTTGTCGGTGTACTGATGGTCTACGCCGAGCGAGTTATTGGCAGCCATGTAGACAAGCAGAGTGCGGTCTACGCGTTTAGTCACCGGCTGCGGATTGGGCTCCGGGTCATCTCCACAGGACGCCATTGTGGCAAGCATGCCCGATATGATGATGCACAGATAGTTGCGTAAATTGTATTTCATAATACAAAATTACGAAAAAATGTGCAATAATCGCGAATTAATAGCAGTCGTTAACTAAATTTTACAGCGTGGCCATCAGCAGCGTTGCGTTACCTTCGATACGAGGCATGGGCGATGCCGCGGGAATAAGTGCCGTGGCTCCGTGGCGCAGCGTCATGCGGCCGTCGACCGAGCATTGGCCGTCGATACACATCAGTACTGCAAATGTGTCGTGAGGACGCTGTGGGGTGACACCGTGGCCGGCCACAGTCAGACGGCTTACTCTGAAGTGCTCGCAGCTGACCAGAGCCGTGTCGCCGTCGCCGGGCTGCAGGCGACAGCAGTCGGTTGATCCGAAGTCGATCGCTTCTCGGGCAAGCTCGGTATGCAACTGTCGGGGTACACCGTTTGAGTCGAGCCGGTCGTAATCATAGATGCGGTAGGTGATGTCTGATGCCTGCTGTATCTCTGCCAGAAATGTGCCGGCCCCGATTGCGTGTACGCGCCCCGAAGGCAGATAGAATGTGTCGCCCGGTGCGACATCGTGTCGTGTGACGGCCTGCATGATGCTCTTGTCGGCGGTCATGGCAGTATATGTGGCAGGGGTCATGGGACGGTTGAATCCGGCATAGATGGCAGCGTCGCCGCGTGTGCCGATGACATACCACATCTCGACCTTGCCGGGCGATGCATGATTGCGCATCGCCATCTCGTCGCCCGGATGTACCTGCAACGACAGATCTCGGTCGGCATCGATAAATTTGACAAGAAGCGGAAACCGCAGGCCATAGCGTTCGATTGATCTCCGGCCGACAAGTTGTTCGCCATATCGTGTTACAAGTCCGTGCAGGGTGACGCCGCGTTCGGGACCTTCGGCCACGATAGACTGCCACTCGCCCATGTCGCTGATCTCCCAGCTCTCGCCCACCGAGGTCGGACCGTCGCTGATGCCTTTGAACCGGCATATGGCATCGCCTCCCCATATCGTTGATTTGAGGATCGGATCAAATATGTAGATAGGCTGCGGTTTAGGCATAAATTGTCTGATCGGTAGTTTTCGCAGCGCAAAAGTACAAATTTTTTTATGAGTATGCCTAAAGTTTTATAAGAAATGTGGGATTTGTCAGCGCTTGTTGGCCGAGCCGATAATATCAAGAGTTGTGGTGTCGGTGGCAAAAATGCTGTTGAGACCCTGCTGTTCCTGGGCCGGATCGCCGGTGTAGGGGTCGCCCGGCTGCCATTCGATGTGGCGGGGTGCGGCATGTCCGCCCCAGCCCCACAGATTACATCCGGCCAACGACGTGCTGTCGCCGATCATCTCGAATACCGCTGTATAGAACCGGTCGCGTCCGTGTGTCGGTGTGCCTGCCTCAAACCGCATGAAGTCACGCGGATAACCGAATTCCTCGAGTACAAGCGGCTTGCCAAGACGACGGCTGATGGCGGCATGGTCGCTGACATAACCGGCTGCTCTGACGGCGGCGCTGTCTGCGTTTACCACAGTTGTGGCCGAGTCGACCCATCCCCAGTTGTAGGGCCATATATGTATGGTGGCATAGTCGATGTCGGGCAGGGCATGTATGGCGGCCCACAGATCGATGTCGGTCTCGCAGCCATGACTGCCCTCGCTGCCTACCGATACCATGTGGTTGGGATCGGCGGCTTTGATGCGCCGTGCCGATGATTCGATCCACTCGAGTAGCATCGGTTTGTTTTCATCGCTGAATGCACGCGGCTCATTGGCTATCTGCCAGGCCATTATTGCCGGACTCTCGGCATATGGCCGGCCGTTGACAGAGCTTACGCGTCCGACGATATTGTCGATATGCCTGGCAAACATAGCTTTCGCCGAGTCGTTACGCAGAAATCCGGCGGCATACTCCATATAGGCCGGCCATCCGTCATTGGCCGGTATGGGCGCCTCACCCGCGCCTGCCCATTCGAGATATGTGCCATATCCGCCGCTCCATTCCCATGCATTGTTGAGATATATCACGGCTGTCATGCCACGTTGCTCAAGCCGGTCGAGCAGATAGTCGAGTCCGCGCAGCAGGGTGTCGTTGTAGATGCCCGGTGCCGTCTGCAGCACAGGCTCGATATGTGAGCGCAGACCTTCACGGCCGTCGCCTCCGGCCAGTACGCGCAGATTTGTCACACCGAGCGATTGCAGCATGTCGAGCTCGCGCTCAAGACGGACGCGGTCGCCGCCGCGGCCATCTGATGCCAATATTGGCGCATACCACATGTTGACTCCTATGTAGGGTCTCACTGCAGAGTCTCCGATTACGAAGTGTCCGTCACTGACTGTCATGATATCGGCGCCGGACTGATGTTGCTGACTGCCTGCGCCGGTCGCACATGCAGCTACTGCGGCCGATGCCGCTATGATTGTTCCGTAGAGTAATTTTTGCATGGTAATGGTTGATTATTGTACAAAACTATGCAAAAACGCCTTGCCGTGCAACTTAATGCGGGCAAGGTGTCAGTAATGGTCAATAAAGGTCAAAGACGACGGATGCGGTCAGTTGATCTCGCATTCGTGCATTTCGTCATACTCGGCCCAGTCGGGATCGTTCTCGGCCGATATCACGAGCGGCAGCAACGGCAGATCGGCCAGCGCCTCGTTGAGTTTTTTCTGGAATATGTTTGTACTCAGGGTATAGAATACCCATTCACGCTCGCCGGCACCGGTATAGATGCCTGTCATGACGGCTACCGGATCTCGCTGCAGGATGTCTTGCAGGGCATCTGTAGCCTGCTCCATCAGTTGGGCATCGGCGTCAGACGGCATGCCCGCGTCGGGTGCATCGCTGTAGCGCCAGCTGATGTTGATGCGTATGCAGAACCGCGGATTGTTGCGGAATGTCGAGATGTCGTTGCGGCCCGATACCATTATCAGGCGTCCGTCGGCCGATTCGGCCGGAGCTGTCCACCAGTCGTTCATATATTCAAGAAAAGAAAAAAGTCAGGCAGGGGCCGGGTATAAGCCGGGTTATGTGACCGGAGCCGTATCGGCCGCGTGGACCGACAAGCGCCGCGCCGTCTGTCATTTATCTGAGCAGTCTACCCCCCGGCAAAGGGACGAGCAGCCCCATGATGCCGGTATACTTGACCTTGCAACCCATAAGAAGTGCGGCACACAATATCGCTATCGTGCCCGGTGGGCTCTTACCCCGCCTTTTCACCCTTACCGTACCTGCGAGAGGTGCGGCGGTTGTTTTCTGTCACTCTTGCTCCGACGTTTCCGCCGGCTCCCCGAGGGGAGTATGGTGCTCTGCGTTGCCCGGACTTTCCTCCGGCACTTTACAGGAAATGCCGGCGACAGACCCTCGGCCCCGCCTGACTGTGTATATCAGAAGTAACCGCGGATTATACCGCGCTTTGAGTTACGCACAAACTGTATGATCTCATCGCGCTCTTTTGTCGCCGGCAGCTCGGCCTCGATGCGCTCGATAGCATCAGAGACGTTGAGCGACGACATGTAGATATAGCGGTAGATCTCCTGGATGTCGCGTATGGTCTCGTTTGAGAATCCGCGGCGGCGCAGACCTATCGAGTTGATGCCGGTGTAGGCAATCGGTTCGCGTGCGGCTTTGACATAAGGCGGGATGTCTTTGTTGATCAGTGCGCCGCCCTGTATCATCACATGTGTGCCGAGATGGCAGAACTGGTGCACAAGAGTGCCGCCGCCTATGACGGCAAAATTGTCTACGACCACCTCGCCGGCCAGCTGGGTGGCATTGCTGATGATGACGTTGTCACCCACGATGCAGTCATGTGCGACATGCGAGTAGGCCATGATGAGGCAGTTGTTGCCGACAACGGTCTTGCCGCGTGCGGCTGTGCCGCGGTTGACGGTCACACACTCGCGTATGGTGGTGTTGTCACCTATGATGGCCAGGGTGTCTTCGCCCTGATATTTCAGATCCTGAGGAATTGCGCCGATCACTGCGCCGGGGAATATGGTGCAGTTGCTGCCGATGCGTGTGCCCTCGAGAATAGTGGCTCCGGAGAGGATGCGTGTGCCCTCGCCGATCTCAACGTTCTGGTCGATAGTCACAAATGGATCTATGACCACGCTCGACGGGATCTTGGCGGCAGGATGGATGTAAGCTAACGGTTGTTTCATCTCTTATTTGTTTTTGATAATCTGGGCCATGAACTCACATTCGCAGACGATTTTCTCGCCGACAAACGCACGGCCTTTCATAACGGCGCAGCCACGGCGCAGATCGGTCATAAAAGATACATGGAAGAGCAGGGTGTCGCCGGGCACGACTTTCTGACGGAACTTGACATTGTCGATCTTCATGAAGTAGGTCGAGTAGCGTTCGGGCTCCTCGACGGTACTCAGCACCAGCAGACCGCCTGTCTGTGCCATAGCCTCGACCATGAGTACACCGGGCATCACGGGCTCCTGGGGGAAGTGGCCAGTGAAGAAAGGCTCGTTTGAGGTGACGTTCTTGACACCTACGATATATTGTGCGCCCTTCTCGATCACTTTGTCGACGAGCAGGAAGGGATAGCGGTGGGGCAGCAGTGAGCGTATCTGATTGTTATCCATCAGCGGCTCGCGGTTGGGATCGTAGACGGGAGCCTGGATGTCCTGACGCTTGATGTCGCGACGGATGTCTTTTGCCAGACGGGTGTTGATGGTGTGGCCGGGTTTGGTCGCGATGACTTTGCCCTTGAGAGGACGGCCGATGAGTGCGATGTCGCCGATCACATCGAGCAGTTTGTGACGGGCGGGCTCGTTGTCAAACTGCAGCGGATCGGGGTTGATATAGCCGAATGTATCGACCGTAGGGCATTTGACACCCATCAGGTCGGCGATTGCCTGCAGGCTCTCGGCACTCATGGGGCTGTCATAGATGACGATGGCGTTGTCGAGATCGCCGCCCTTGATGAGACCGGCTGCCACGAGGGGCTCGATCTCGCGCACAAACACAAATGTGCGCGCAGGGGCGATCTGGGTGTCAAACTCGTCGACATGTTCCATCGACGCATACTGGTTGGCCAGTACGGGCGATTCGAAATTGACTTTTACCTCGACGCTGAATTCATCGTCGGGCAGAATCATGATTTTTGAACCGGTCGTCTCATCGGTCACCTCGATCTTGTGTTTGACGATATAAAAATCTTTTTCGGCCTTCTGCTCTACGGTGCCGACTGCCGCTATAGCCTCGGCATAGGGCTTGGCGCTGCCGTCGAGGATGGGCAGCTCGGGGCCGTTTACCTTGATGAGACAGTTGTCGATGCCGGCTGCATAAAGGGCCGCCATGGCATGCTCGACGGTGCTCACCTGCACATCGCCTTTGGCCAGAACTGTACCGCGGTTGGTGGCTATGACATTCTCGGCGAGGCAGTCGATGACCGGAGCGTCCTCGATGTCGGTACGCTGTATTTTATAGCCGTGATTGTCTGCGGCGGGGCAGAACTCGGCTGTTAACTGACAACCTGTGTGCAGGCCTTTGCCCGACAGGGTAAAAGATTCTTTGAGGGTTAGCTGGTTCATTATATCGTGTTTTTATTTGTTCTTGTTGATTGAGCGTTCAAGCTCCTTGACCCGGTTGAATAATTCGCCCAGCCGTTTCATATAGGCTGCCTGGCGCATGAAGTCGCGTGCCGGTACGGCGGGATATCCCATCAGAATGCTGTCGTCGGCCACATTGCCCGGAATGCCCGACTGGGCGCCTATCTGCACGCGGTCGCCGATGCAGATGTGACCTGCGAAACCGGTCTGGCCTCCGATCATGCAGTTTGACCCGATCTTGGTCGAACCTGCGATGCCGGCCTGAGCGGCTATGACGGTGTCGTGGCCGATCTCGGTGTTGTGGGCGGCCTGAATCAGATTGTCGAGTTTGGCTCCACGTTCGATACGTGTAGCACCCATGGTGGCGCGGTCGACGGTGGTGTTGGCGCCTATCTCGACATCATCGGCGATCTCGACTATGCCGATCTGGGGGATTTTGTGATATGATCCGTCGGCTGTCGGCGCAAAGCCAAATCCGTCGGCTCCGATCACAGCACCCGCATGTATGATGCATCGTTTGCCTATTTTGCAGCTGTGATATATTTTTGCGCCGGGATAGATGATTGATCCGTCGCCCACGCTCACGCCGTCGCCTATATAGGCTTGCGGATAAATTTTTACTCCGCTGCCAATTACAGCCCCGCGGCCGATATAGGCAAACGCACCGACATAACAGTCATCGCCCACGGCGACACCATCGGCAATATGGCATGGCTGCTCGATGCCTATGGGTTGGGGAGTCATGGCCCGGGATGCAAATTCGAGCAGACGCGACAGTGTCTCATACGGATCATCAACCCGTATGAGCGTGGCGCCGACAGGCTGTTCGGCTACAAAATCACGTCGTACGAGCACAATACTCGCGCCCGTAGTATATATATGATGTGTATATTTTGGATTGGCCAGGAATGTAATTGCCCCGGCACCGGCCTCCTCGATTTTGGCAAAGGTGCTGACTGCGATCTCCGGATCGCCATCGACTGTGCCGCCGATCATGGCAGCTATCTGTCCGGCTTTAAATTCCATAACTATGCAAGAATAGTGAAATCAAGTTTACAGTTTGCAAAGTTCGGAAAATTTTTTCACAATTGACGCATCAATGTGCCAAAATTGTTGCTTTTAGGCCACAATAGTTGTCTTTTTCGGCTTATATTTGTAATTTTAAAAGCTACTTATGGTTTGTTGACTAATGCTGTTAAGCCGGCTCTAAACAGACAATAAAGCCTTCAGAGGTTTGACTTTTGTGATGGCAAGAGCTATTATGACAGATAATGACAGGGTTGAAATAAAAGTAAGAAGCGGTATCTGCCAGTATAGTCTGCCAAACGTATGGTCGAGAGCGTAGATCACGTAGGGATGTATCAGATAGACAGGCAAAAATAGTGAGGCAAGAGCCGGAAAATTATATCGGCCGCTTGCCCGGGTGTTGATGCATGCGACGAACAGACAGCATACGAAAATGACTACGACAGGCGAGCAGTAGAAATATTCGCAGAAATTGATATCCATCACTGGATATATGAGATACATCGACGCGAGCATCGCGGCCGCAGTGACACATACCGTCGGAAACGGTTTTGACAGTCTGAAGTCATAACGGTGCAGGATGCCTCCGAGCATGAAGTATGAAAGCCAGTTCCAGATGCGGAATGTCTGGGGCAGGTACAACTCAAATTGAGATGTGATGTTTAACACAAATATGACAGCCTGTATGACTATCAGCAGTAGGGTAAGGGCGTTGAATATCCTCATACGACTGTTGTACAGGCGATTGATCAGTGGAAGCGGCAGATATACAATACATAGCGCCCATAGAAACCATAGATGGTCTACGGGGCCTGTCTGCACTACAGACCTCCATATCGTCCTGATGATTTCCACCGGTGAAAATAACTGCAGAGCCAATACGGCGGCAATTGCCATCACTGCCACAACCTTGACACATGATGCGATCTTGCCGGCGACATAGCGCAGGTTGCATCTTGACCGGGGCCTGCCGAGCAGCAGATAGCCTGAGCAGAGGAAAAAGAGCGGTACGGCCGGCAGTGACAGATTGTATAGGAGCCAGGATAAATCAAGGTTGTTGTAGTGGGTATGGGTGGTATGCAGGCTCACCACCATAATCATGGCGATGAATCTGACCATGTCTATGGCCGGATTGCGGAGAGATATTGCGGTGCTCATCGGGCGAGATACCAGTCGTAGAGGCGACGCACGCCGTCGGGCAGCTCAACACTGTGATGCCAGCCAAGTGAATGCAGCTTGCTCACATCGCAGAGTTTGCGCATGGTGCCGTCGGGTTTTGAAGCATCCCATCGGATCTCGCCGTTGAAACCTACCGTACGGCGTATCATCTCGGCGAGTTCGGCAATGGTGAGCTCGAGCCCGGTACCTATATTGATATGAGTGTTGCGCACGTCACTACGGTCGCCGCGTACGTCGTCAAAAGTTACATTGAGCAATATGTGCACCGATGCGTCGGCCATGTCTTCGCTCCACAGGAATTCCCGCAACGGTCGTCCCGATCCCCATAGGTCGAGATGAGTGGCATGTATGCCAAATTGCGCAAGGGTCGCGGCAATCCGGTCAATAGATGCTGTCGCGGCATCGAGTCCCTTGACCGGCAGCCGGGTGAGGTCGTCCCGCAGTGCATCGAGATTCCCTTCAGACAACAGCCTGGCCAGATGCATCTTGCGTATCATCGCTGGCAGTACATGGCTGTTGACCAGATCGAAATTGTCGTTGGGGCCGTAAAGATTGGTGGGCATCACGGCTATGTAGTCGGTGCCGTATTGCAGATTGAGCGACTCGCACAGCTTCAGGCCTGCGATTTTGGCGATCGCATATGGCTCGTTGGTGTACTCGAGCGGCGATGTCAGCAGGGCATCCTCGGTGATTGGCTGCGGCGCCTCGCGCGGATAGATGCATGTCGAGCCGAGAAACAGCAGCTTCCTGACACCGTGGCGCCAGGCCTCGCCGATTACGTTCTGCTGTATCTGCAGGTTCTGATATATAAAGTCGGCACGATATACCGAGTTGGCCATGATTCCACCTACGTGTGCGGCTGCCAGTACGACGGCATCGGGACGTTCGGTGTCAAAAAAAACGCGCACGGCTGCAGCGTCGAGCAGATCGAGTTCGGCGTGAGTGCGTCCTACGAGATTTGTATATCCGCGTTGCTGCAGATTGCGCCAGATAGCCGAGCCAACAAGACCCCGGTGGCCGGCCACATATATTTTTGCGTTTTTGTCTATCATTTCAATTTGTCTTTTCTGACGGCCTCAAGGTCGGCGTCAACCATTATCTCGACCAATCGCTCGAACGATGTCTTGCGGGGATTCCATCCGAGCACGTTGCGTGCCTTGGCGGGGTTGCCGAGCAGCTGCTCGACCTCGGCCGGACGAAAGAATCTCGGATCTACCTCGACAAGGACGCGACCGGTGGCGCGGTCGATACCTTTCTCGTCGAGACCGTGGCCCTGCCACTCGATATCTATGCCCGCACGGGCAAACGCCAGGGTAGTGAACTCGCGCACCGAGTGATAATCGCCTGTGGCGATGACAAAGTCGTCGGGCTCGGGTTGCTGCAATATCAGCCACATGCATTCGACATAGTCGCGGGCATAGCCCCAGTCGCGCATGGCATTGAGGTTTCCCAGATAGAGTTTGTCCTGCATGCCCTCGACGATGCGCGCGGCTGCCAACGTGATCTTGCGGGTGACAAAATTTTCGCCTCGTCGCTCGCTTTCGTGGTTGAAAAGAATGCCGTTGGCGGTGTACATGCCATAGCTCTCGCGGTAATTCTTCATTATCCAGTAGGCATATAGTTTTGCGACAGAGTAGGGCGAGCGCGGATAGAATGGCGTAGTCTCGCTCTGAGGCACTTCTTGCACCTTGCCGAACAGCTCGGATGTCGATGCCTGATAGATACGGCACTTTTTCTCGAGACCGAGTATGCGTACGGCTTCGAGCAGGCGCAGCACGCCGGTGGCGTCGACATCGGCCGTGTATTCGGGCACGTCAAACGACACCTTGACATGGCTTTGGGCGGCCAGATTGTATATCTCGTCGGGCTTCACCTCTCCGATGATACGGATGAGCGACGACGAATCGGTCATGTCGCCATAGTGCAGATTGATCAGTCGGCGGCGGTGCATGTCGCGCACCCATTCGTCGAGATACAGGTGTTCGATGCGGCCGGTGTTGAACGATGAGCTGCGGCGTATTATTCCGTGTACGTCATAGCCCTTTTCGAGCAGAAATTCAGCCAGAAACGATCCGTCCTGACCTGTTATGCCTGTGATTAATGCTGTTGGCATGTGATATTGAGTTTAGTCGGTAATTCGTTGAGATTTGCGATATGGATCTGGGCCCTGTATTCGGGCGCTATATCGGCGTCGGCCGGTTGAGCATGCACGTTGCGTCCTTCAATGTCATCGAGCATGACCGTGGTCCAGCCCATCAGGTTGGGCCACCGGAAATCCTTGGCAGGATTATCGCCGACATACACCCAGCGCAGAGGCCGGTTCTCGCGCATCATTGTCATTGAGAACGGCATCGGCGTATGCTTGTCATAGCCTGATTCGCCGCTTATGATGATATGCCCTGCATCTATCCGGCGCTCAAGCGCGAGTGCCGCTATCTTGTTGCGCTGGCCGACAGATCTGCCGTCGGTGATTATATACAGGGGTATATCGGGGTATTGTGTCCGCAGGGTGTCGAGCAGCTCGCGGGCATCGGGCCGCAACATGATACCTCTCGGCATGGTCGACCGATATATCTCTTTATACTCGTCGAGCGAAAACGGCGCTCCGCCCGGCATGTCGCATAAGGCGTCATATGCATTGTCGGCCGAGGCCATGATATCATACAGCTCAGACGGTTCGCGTCCGGTGCGCTTGCCGAGCTCCCGGGCCACGTTGTGCAGGCATGCGTCAACATAGTCGGCCTCGCTGTACAGAGTATCATCGAGGTCAAAGGCAATGGCTGTGGGATAGTCGGTAGTGTCAAACATATCTGATACAAAGTTACGCAAAAAGCGTAAAATTGCCAAATCAGTATCGGTTTTCAGTCGTCAGTCTTCTCGGTTTTCAATATATTGCGCAACCATATCAGGCCGCCTGCCGTTATGACAATACTTGCGACAACGAGCATCCATGACGAACCGGCGTCTCCGAGGTCGGGTTCGCCCGAACCGGTCGTATATCTCAGTACGACATAGAGTGAGTTGTTGACGATATGGGCGAGCATGGGCAGCCACACCGAACGGCTCCAAAGCAGCAGGTAGCCGAAATATACGCCAAGCAACAGACGCGGCACGAAACCGAAGAACTGGAAGTGGACGGCACTGAATATTATTGCCGACACCCACACTGCTGCGGTGCCGTTCAGACTGCCTGACGACAGTATCCGCTGCAGTGCGCCGCGGAAAAAAAGTTCTTCTGAGAATCCCGCCAATATTCCCACAATCAGCAGACTGATGACGAGATTGCCGATGGTGTGCGGGCCAAGCATCGCATCGACGGCTCCGGCTGCATGGTCTTCCATCGCACGCATTGATTGCTCAAGTGCGGCCAGTGAGTGTGGCAGATGCATCCCGGCATTCCATTCAATGATCTTGCTCATGGCGGGGGAGGCCGCCAGCATCACGAGTATGGCCAGCAACGTGGGCAACAGTCGCGGAGCACGGTCGATGGCCAGTAGCCCGGCCGGCTGACGGGTGACGAGCACTGCGGTGAGCACTGCCGGCACAACGAGCATCAGCAGATCTTGCACTACAGCGCTTATGCGCATCATGGCCAATTGGCGCGATTCGCCGGCTATCTGCATCAGCAGGCCTGTGATGACGCCTGTGATGAGCATTCCGAATACAAATGTGAGCAGCAACAGCACGATGCGTCGCGATGGCGGCAATACGAATTTCATAAATTCAGATAAAAATCTTTAGTTAAATTGATATAATTGTCGGTATAGCTGTTGTCGGCGTGACGAATTGTCAACTCATCTTGTATGCAGGGGCCGTCGTCGGTCGAAAACTGCCACAATATGCGGTAAGGCTGTTTGCCTTTGCGCGATGTCACACTGCATATGCGTCTGGGATATAGCTTTGCCACTGTAGCGCGGAAAATCAGATCGTCGGCATTGTCGGCCGGTGTGATCATGGCCAGCGATCCGCCGCGATTGAGCAGTGCCGGCGCACGGTCGACAAGTGCCTCGGGTGACAGCGAGCCTATATGGCGTGCAATAGCCCGTGACTGAGCAGGCGCGCGCTCGCCTGTGGCAAAAAACGGCGGATTGCTTACAATCAGGTCGACTTTGCTGTAAAAAGCGTCAAATGGCATGTTCACTACGTCGATGCGATTGTCAAAAGGCGATGCCGCTATATTGTCGGCGGCATCGGCCGCAGCATCAGCATCGATTTCGACGGCTGTGATATGCGCTCCGGCATAGCGTTGAGCCATCATCATGGCTATCAGCCCGCTGCCGGTGCCTATATCGGCGATATCGGTCTTGCCGTCGGGCAAGACCGCCCATGCGCCGAGCATCACGCCGTCGGTGCCGATTTTCATGCCACACCGGCGGTCGCTCAGAGCAAAACGTTTGAATCTGAATGTGGGGCTATCGTCAATCATACAACAAAATTACAAAAAAAATGCATATCTTTGCCTTGAATTTATGAAGGACCGTTATCTCGAATCATTTTTTTATGATTTGCATTGCATTTGCGGTGCCGGATTGTCGGGCGGCGACTGGCGGGAGTTTGCAGGCAGGTTTATTCCCCGGTTATTTATTGCCGTTTTTTGCCGATAGTTATGTGCGAAAAGCCGCCGAAATACGTTATACAGACAAGCTATAAATAATTCCATCATGATCATAAACACCGCACGATTTCACATCAGCAGCCCGTCGGCTGCAAAATGTCCTGAAGACCGTCGTCACGAATATGCGTTTATAGGCCGCTCGAATGTCGGCAAATCATCGCTGATAAATATGCTCACGGGCCGCAAGGGGCTGGCTATGACCTCGGCCACTCCGGGCAAGACCATGCTCATCAACTACTTTCTGATCAACGACGACTGGTATCTTGTCGATTTGCCGGGATATGGCTATGCCCGTCGCAGCAAAGACGACCGGGCGCGTCTCGAACGCATGATCAAAGGTTATATAGCTGAGCGCGAGCAGATGACCAATCTCTTTGTGCTGATCGACGTGCGACATAAACCGCAGGCGATCGATCTCGAATTCATGCAATGGCTGGGCGAAAATGGCATACCGTTCTCAATCGTGTTTACCAAACTCGACAAACTAACACCCGCGGCCGGCAAAAAATCGATAGCCGCATATACAACGGCGTTGCTCGAACAGTGGGAAGAGCTGCCCCCCGTATTCGCCACTTCAGCCACCGACGGCCGTGGCCGCGACGCGATTCTTGACTATATCGACGAGATGAACCATCTGCCTCTCTGATGTGTTAACATCGATAGAAATTTAATAATCTATCGATATGGCAAAAGAAACAGAAAAACAGATCAAACATGCCCAGCAGACTCTGCCGGGAGCTGCTGCTGATGCTCATGACGAGGGTAAAGCCACACCATGCGAGGTGAGACAGGATGTAAAACATCTCAACAACAATCCCCGTTCGACCGATAACGAAATGCCTTGACGTAGCGCCGCCCAGGCGCAATTATCTTGCATATATCGGATGTTTTGGCTAAATTTGCCATGAATATCCGATTTTATTTTATTGTATGGAAAAGCTCACGTTCACACCTGACGAACGACAGCGTCTCACTCACAGATACAGAGTGCTGCGCCGCAAGCTCGGACAACTGATCTCGCCCGACGATGCAGCCGGGCTCAGAGCCGCCATACGCGAGGCGGCCGAGACCGGATTCTATCACCGCGACCGTTTCGGTTTCAATCCTGTCAACCGCGGCCTCGCAAATGTGATGGCTCTGTGCGACGAGATAAGTCCCGACCGTAATATGGCTATCGCCATTCTCATGTTCAATCCCTGTCGCCACGGATTCATGTCTCTTGACACCCTTTCTGAACGGTGGGGCGAGGATGTGGCACACATGGTCGATGGCCTGATCAAGGTTTCGTCGCTTTACTCTAAGTCACCGTCGGTCCAGTCTGAAAACTTCCGCAATCTGTTGCTCACGTTTGCCGAGGATATACGTGTGATCATAATCATGATCATTGACCGACTGACCCTCATGCACGCTATCAATCACCATGCCGACACCGACGGCGTCAATATGGTGGCCCACGAGGCAAACTATCTGTATGCTCCGCTTGCCCATCGTCTGGGTCTGTACGCTATAAAATCGCAACTCGAGGATATGTCGCTCAAATACACCCGACGCGACATATACAGCCGCATAGCCCACAAACTCAACGAGACAAAGGCCAGTCGCGACGCATATATACACAACTTCATCGCTCCGGTCAAGACTAAACTCGAGGAGGCAGGCCTGAAATTCGACATCAAGGGCCGCACCAAGTCGATTTATTCGATCTGGAATAAAATGAAGAAGCAGAAGAACGATCTCGAGGGTATATATGACCTGTTTGCCATACGCATTGTGCTCGACTCGGCTCCCGAGCATGAGAAGCGCGACTGCTGGCTGGCTTACTCGCTGATAACCGACATGTTCAGGCCTAACCCCTCGCGCATGAAGGACTGGATCAGCATACCCAAGAGCAACGGATACGAGTCGTTGCACATCACCGTCTACGGTCCCGACGAACGGTGGGTCGAGGTGCAGATCCGTACCCGCCGTATGGATCTTGTGGCCGAGAAGGGCCTTGCGGCACATTGGCGTTATAAAGGCATCAAAAGCGAGAATGATCTCGATGCATGGATGAACAATGTGCGCGACATTCTCGAGACAGCCGATTCGGGTCAGCTCGAACTTATGCGCAACATGCGCATGAATGTCTATGACAAAGAGGTGTTTGTCTTCACGCCCCGCGGTGATCTGTACCAGTTGCCTCTGGGCGCCACTCTGCTCGACTTCGCTTTCCATATCCATACCCGCATCGGCGAGCACTGCACCGGCGGCAAGGTCAATGGCAAGAATCAGAAAATCAATTACAAGCTGTCAAGCGGTGATACCGTAGAGATACTCACATCGCCGTCTCAGCAACCCAAACAAGACTGGCTCAACTTTGTGGTCACGTCAAAGGCGCGTAACAAGATACGCGTATCGCTCAAGGAGATCGAGAGTCGTGCGGGCGAGCTTGGCAAGGAGCTGCTGCAGCGCCGTTGCAAAAACCGCAAGGTCGAGATCGACGATGCCACAGTATCGCGTATAGTCAAAAAGATGGGCTACAAGACCATCACCGAATTTTACAGCGATATAGCCGATGGTCATCTTGATGTCAACCAGGTGATCGAGACTTATGAGGCCATGGAGCGAAAGGCCGTCGAGGCTGATCCGGTGCGCATATCTGCCGACACCTATGTCATGCAGCCGAACGATGAGACCGACGAGACCGGGCGCCCCGGTGATGTGATCGTGATCGGCGAGGGAATCAAGGGCATCAATTACCGTCTGGCCCGTTGCTGCAATCCTATATATGGCGATGATGTTTTTGGTTTCATCTCGGCTGAGGGAGTAATCAAGATACACCGTTGCGACTGCCCAAACGCGGTCAACATACGCCAACGCTATCCTTACCGTGTCATTCATACTCGTTGGAGCGGTAAGATCGGCTCTCAGTTCGGTGCCACGCTGCGCATTGTGGGGCGCGATGACATAGGTATTGTCACCAACATCACGTCGATAATCAACAAGGAGCGTTCGACAACTCTGCGCAATATCTCGATCGAGTCGCACGACGGACTCTTTCAGGGTTTTGTCGTAGTCGGTGTCAATGATCAAAGTTCACTCAATCAACTCATCAAAAAGCTTAAAACTGTTAAAGGCGTAAAAGATGTTCAACGCGATTAGAATTATTGCATTAATGCTTGCCGCAGGCCTGTTCATGACGGGATGCTCGGCCGACAGCTCGCGCTCTGATGCCGCGTCTGCACTGCTGTCTGATGCCCGCAGTAAAGTGTCTGCCAAAGATTATAAAGCGGCCATGGTATTGCTCGACACGCTTGATAAAAGTTATCGGGACTGTCTTGAACAGCGTCGCGCCGGCACGCGTCTGCGTACCGAGGCGTTGCGTGATCTGACTATTGACTCTATCGCCGCGAACGATGCGCGCCGCCAGCGGCTACAACAGCACATCACTGAGCTTGAGCCGAGATTCAGACACATCGATATCGATGGCACCGGCGGATTTTTGGTAGACAGATCGATCTATACCGGCGATGAAATGTCACATACCGGCATACAGCCACGCATCGACGATGACGGGATTTTTTTTGTTGCCGTCAATCTCTCGGGCCGTACGATAGGAATTACCGGTCTCAAGGTGGGCGAGGTAGCCTCTCAGCCTGTCACATGGGAGAGTCCCGTGGTCGAAGGTTCTGAGATAATGAATATCGGCAGTGAGTATCTGCATGATTTTGCCGAGACGGTAGCCGACACGGACAAAGCGCCGTTGACTGTCGAGATAACAGGTCGCCGCGGCACGGTCCCTGTCAGACTTGATTCCCGACAGCTTGAGGCCTTCCGCGCCACCTGGGAATATTCTCGCGCTCTGACAGCAATGCGCTCGGCCCTCATCAGCCGCGAACGTCTTGAGCGTCAGCTGCACAATCTGCGTGACGCCCTGGCCAATCTTCCTGAAACCGAAACTGCGGAATAACCTGCACCCCGTGACCATAAACGCCACCGGCGGCAATCATGCGATTGCCGCCGGTGGCGTTTATGGTCGGTCGATAGCTGTTACTCTGCTGCGGTCTCAGACGTTTCGTCGGCCTTGGGCTCGACAAATTCGGTTATGTCTGCTGCGAGAAGGGCATTGTACCATGATAGGAGTTTGCGTATGTCAGAGGTATAGACACGGTCGTGGTCAAACTCGGGCAGCACTGTGCCGAAGTATTCACGTACGGCGCTGTCATCGCCCAAGGCCTTGACATCTACGGGCTGTCCGCCGGCTTTTTCTTTAACGAGCTCGAGCACCTCGCCGAGGGGCTTGTCTTCGTCGGTGGTATAGATGGCTATGTCGGCGAGCGAACTGATTTTGTCGGTCGAGAAAGCCGGCATGCGTTTGCCGGTGCTGAGCGATTCGACAATCAGATTGTTGCGTCCGCGGTTTACCAGTCTGTACAGGCCGGGTTTTCCGGCGATCGATAGTATGGTTTTGATCATGATGTTTGAGTTAGTTGACGTTATTGAGCTGCAAATTTACATAATATTGTCAAATATAAGGCACAAATTTTGTAACTTTGTGTTCTATTTCAATCTTACAGCATCCATCAAATCTTATGTGGCTCTATATACAGCAGATTTTTCAGCTCATCCTGTCGCCGGCACGCGGTTGGGAAGACATTTCCGAGTCAGCCCTGCCTGCCGACGAGGTACAGCGGCGCGGACTCTATCCGTGGCTTGCGATCACGTCTTTGTCTGAATTTCTCAGACTCGCATATCAGCCTGCCTTGACATTCTGGGTGGCTCTCGAGTCGGCTATAGCAGTCGCCGGTGCAATGTTCGCCGCACTATATATCGCACGCATATTTCTCGACATGACGCTCGCATCGCATGTCGACGGCACGCTCAACGTGGGTAAGGTGAGTGTGCTCACGTCATATATGATAGGCATAGCATGCCTTTTCCGCATAATCGCCAATGCTGTGCCTGCATCACTGACGCTGATTTACATACTGCCGCTGATCAGCCTGCTTATCATTTTCAGGGCCGTACCGTTTATCGGTGTCCGTTCTGACAGTCCGATGACATTTCTGCTGCTAACGGCCGTCGCAACAATCATAATACCCGGAGCGTTGACATCCTTGTTGATGCTCGTCATCTCATGATCGATATGAAGACCAAGTTTAAAGAAGTCAATATAAAGAACCGGCGCGCGACTTTCGACTACGAAATCACCGACACTTATACGGCCGGTCTGGTGCTCACCGGCACCGAGATCAAGTCGATACGTCTGGGCAAGGCGTCGCTGGTTGATACATTCTGTTATGTGCATAATGGCGAAGTCTGGGTGAAAAATATGTATATCGCCGAGTATTTTTACGGCACATACAATAATCACACCGAGCGTCGCGACCGCAAACTTTTGCTCAACCGCAAGGAGATAGCAGATCTGACCAAGGCATCAGAGGGGGCCGGATATACGATTGTGCCTCTGCGTCTGTTTGTCAGTGCCCGAGGTTATGCCAAACTCGTAATAGGTGTTGCCAGGGGTAAAAAAGAGTATGACAAACGCCAGTCGATCAAAGAGCGTGACGACAAGCGCGAACTGGCCCGCATCAAGATGCAGAAGTATTAGAGTCCTGTTAATCGTTTTCCAGACTTTTTTTGTGAATTTTGCGTAGCTGATCGGCCAGAGAGCGGGGCGACAATATGCGTATGCCGTTGCCGAAACCGAGCAGCAGCGTGATCAGTTCAGGATTTATCACCACATCGATCTCGAATATCATCGAGCCGTCCGGACGCTCTTTTCCAATTAGACGCTGCGAGCGGTGTAGCGGTTTTGTGAGGATGTAGCTTGCCTGTGTGTTGTCAGCAAAAACGCGCACGGTGGCTTTTTCGAGTCCCCGGTGCTTTGTCACACCGATTATGTCGTCAAAATAATCCTCGCCGAAATCAGGGTTGTCTTTGTAGGGTATTTCGGGGCAGACATGAAAGTCGACTATACGGTCGAGCGCGAGATTGAATATTTTCATGTCATCTGCGCGTGAGCCGAATAGAAACCATCTGTTGCGGTATTCCTTTAATAAATATGGAAAGATTAAGAACGGGTGAGGTTGTCGCGCGTTAAATGAGCGGTAATCAATGCACACTGTCTGTCGTGCCGCAATGCAATCGTAAAGCGGGTTGAGATATTCAAGTCCCTTAAGATTGGGGTTCCGCTCAAAATCGACTATAGGCCGACGCCTTTGAGCCGAGGCTACCTTGTCTTGTAGTCGGTTGACCACTTCGGCCATTTCGTGAAATCGGTCAAACTCGTCAAAACGGCGCAACATGTCGATCGTGCGGTTAAGCACGTCGATATCGTGTTGCGACAGCGGCCTGTTGCTGATCGAGTATTCAGGGTCAGAGTAGCGGTAATATTTACGCTCGTAGACTTCGATCGGCGCCTCATATCCAAGACGGTCAGACCGCATCATCTGCAGGTCGAGTTGCACGGTACGTACACTGACAGGATCCGGCTTGCCCTCATACTCATAGAGCGCGTCACTGCAGGCGTCGACGAGGTCTTGCAGAGTCCATCGCCGACCCGTATTGCGCAGACATCGGTCTATGGTGCGATAACGCAGCAGGGCGTTCTTGTTTTGAGCCATATCAAAGTCTTTTTTTGCAAAAATATCATTTTTATCTATACTGCGCAAGACGTATGCGTAGTTGTATCTCTACTTGTATTGGCAACATATGACAACAGATTGTGCAGGTCTCTGATAGTGTGCATACTTTGTCTCCGGGTAAAAAAACAGCGGGCCGTCAAAATCAGTCTGACGGCCCGCTTTGTGCGCATGAAGGGACTCGAACCCATACGTCCTGAGACATTAGATCCTAAGTCTAACGCGGCTACCAATTACGCCACATGCGCCTCATTGCTGCAAAGGTACGACTTTTTTGCCGTACCGGCAATTTTTAGAAGTCTTTTTTTGAACAAACTCGGCACGGCTTTTGTTTTATCACTAACATTCAACAAATCATATAATCTTTTGATATGGAAAAGAAATCTATAAAAGGCACACGCACCGAGCATAATCTGCTTGCGTCGTTTGCCGGTGAGAGCCAGGCTCGTTCACGCTATACGCTTTTTGCCCAGAAAGCTATCGAGGAAGGCTATGAGCAGATTGCCGAGATCTTCTTGAAAACAGCCGATCAGGAGCTGAGTCATGCCAAACAGTTTTTCTCGTTGCTCGAAGGTGGTACGGTGACTATCCAGGCCGGATATCCTGCAGGCGTAGTCGGTGACACCAAGACCAACCTCGCCGAGGCCGCTGCCGGTGAGCATGAAGAGTGGAGCGATCTCTACGCCAACTTTGCTCAGGTAGCAGATGAGGAAGGCTTCCCACAGATTGCAATGCTCTATCGCAATATAACAAAGGTTGAGAAGATGCACGAGGAGCGCTATATGCGTCTGCTCGAACGTATGGAAAACGGTACTGTTTTTGCCGACGCAGAGCCTGTCACATGGTATTGCCGTCAGTGCGGCTACACCGTTACGTCAAAGAGTGCTCCCAAGCGTTGCCCCGTCTGCGGTCGCGATCAGGCATGGTTCGAACGTTTTCCCGACAATTATTGATCGCCTGTATATATAAGAATTTACATAACTGACATAGACACACGTGCGACGGCCGATATCTCAATGATATCGGCCGTCGTGTGTCTTTTGCCGTGTGTCGGCTTATTTTACTTTAGCTGCGAGTTCGGCACCTGCTTTGAACTTGATGCTCTTGCGGGCGGCGATCACGATGGGCTGTTTGGTCTGGGGATTGATACCGGTGCGCTCGCCTTTCTCTGTTACCGAGAAAGTGCCGAAGCCGAGGAGGGCTACTTTGTCGTTGGCTGCGAGAGCGTCGCCGATGGCTGCTACAGCTGCGTCGAGGGCGTCTTTGGCTTGTGCTTTAGTCAGGCCGGCCTTCTCGGCCATAGCGTTGGTGAGTTCGGTTTTGTTCATGACTGTAATTGGTTAGAAGTTCGATAATATGCGCAAATATAAGATTTAAATTTGGATTCTCGGCAAAAATTCGTAAAAAAAACGAAAAACATTAAAATCAAAGTTTCCAATAAGAAGTGCAACGGCAATTCACCTCACTCCTCCTCAGGGGA
>JAUNGA010000101.1 GCA_030524765.1 Bacteroidales bacterium
TGAATACCTTGCCAAGGTGTTCAACGAAAGTTAAATCTCATGCTTTTGCCCTGAAATTTATTTATGTGGCCGTTTCCTGTTGCGTCGAAAAATCGCGTCGGCCGCCATTGTTTTCGCCACATTTATATGTCTGTTCATGTCGGCAGGCGGCACTACATATAATAATAAGGTGGGCCCGGATCTTGCAGATCGCTGTCTGAACCTAATCGCGCCGGCAGTCGTTTGTCAGATAAGCGGCTGTTGACAACACAAAGATATAATTCAATGACTGCTTGTAATCGACATCTTATTATGGAACAATACGAAAATACGCCCCTGAGCGTCCGTGATTCATTGCTCGAGCGACGTACGATACGCCGCTATCAGCGTCTGCCCATACCCGAGGAAGATCTCCGTTTCATCCGTGAGGCGATACGCAACACGCCCACGAGCTACAATGGCCAGCAGTATTCGGTCATCGAGATCGACGATCAGCCTCTCAAAGAGCGGCTTGCCTCGCTCGTGGGGCAGAAACAGTTCAAGACATCGGCCCGGGTATTCTGTTTTCTCAGCGATTATCACAAGATCGGTGTCGCCGCCGAAGCCAAAGGTCTCGATAATCCTCATTTCGAGAACTCTCTCGACGGCCTGATCGTCGGTACGGTCGACGCCTCGCTCGCCATGATGAGCGCCATAGTGGCCGCTACGTCGCGCGGTCTGGCCACGTGCCCCATCGGTTATGCCCGCACTGTCGACCCCGCACGCATTTCCGAGATACTCAAGCTGCCCCGTGGGGTCTATCTCGTGTGTGCCCTTGCGGTGGGCGTGCCGGCCGAGATGCCCGACAAGCATCCCAAGCAGCCGCTCGACCTGCTTTTCTTCCGCAACGCCTATGGTGTGCCCGACATGGCCGGTCGCCTTCTCGACTATGACCGCGCCGTCATCGACTACAATGCCACGCGCACCCCTGCCACCACCAATCGTCCCGCGCCCGACGAGATCAACGACTGGGTGTCGCACATCCTCGACTATTACCGCGAGGCGATTGCAAAGCCGCTGTTGCCGGCCCTGCGGGCCCGCGGCTATAATCCCGACAGATAACGGCCCCGGCGTGCAATCAGTTCCTTTGCGGGTGAGCCTTGGTGCGGTTCGCCGGTCTGGCCTTTTTGCGGATAGCATGCACTTGATGTTTTTTTCGTAATTTTGTGCCGTTAAATCCGCAGGTACAATGAATAAAGGACTGTTTGCACTGGCCTTGGGCACATTTGCTCTGGGCATTGCCGAATTTCTGATGATGGGCATCCTCAGCGATGTGGCCTCGGCGATGGGCGTCTCCATATCTGAGGCCGGCCACTTCATCTCGGCCTACGCGTCGGGCGTGTGCGTCGGCGCTGTAGGCTTGCTTTTTGCCCGCAAGATGCCCCTCAGGCGGCTGATGCTGATGCTGGCGCTGGTCATTGCCGCAGGCAATCTGCTGACGGCTGTCGCACCCGATTACTGGACATTCCTGGCCGGACGTTTTGTGTCGGGACTGCCCCACGGCGCCTATTTCGGCGTCGGGGCTATTGTGGCCCGCAAGATTGCCGCGCCGGGACGCGAGACATCGGCCGTGTCGATCATGATAGCCGGCATGACAGTGGCCACCTTGGGCGGAGTGCCGCTGGGTACCCTGATCACCAATGTCGGCAGCTGGCGCACGGCTTTCTTCATTGTGGCCGCGGCCGGGCTGCTCACATATATATTTTTGCGTGTGTGGCTCAGAGACGTCGGCCGTCTGGCCCCTGTCAGCTTCAGGGGGCAGTTCGGCTTTCTGACCACCCTGCCGCCGTGGCTGATATTCGGCGGTGTCATACTTGGTCAGACCGGCATCTATTGCTGGTACAGCTATATCGACCCGTTGCTTACGCGCGTCTGCGGTTTTGGTGTCGACAGTCTGCCGTGGCTTATGGCGCTGGCAGGGTTCGGCATGTTCGTGGGCAATCTTGTCGCCGGACGTCTCGCCGACCGATTCAGGCCCTCGGCGGTGGCCGCCGCGGTAATGGGGGCCGCCATTCCGGTACTGATCGCCTTCTACTGCCTGGCCGGCCTGTCGCACATGTGGGCCATTGTGCTGATGATGCTCGGCACGGCGGCACTGTTCGGCTCTGGCAGTCCGTTGCAGTCATCGATCGTGCGCTATGCACGGGGAGGCGAGATGCTCGGTGCCGCATGTATCCAGATCGCCTATAATGCGGGCAATGCTGTAGCCGCTTTTATCGGTGGCCGGGCGATAGCCGACGGCATGGGCTACGGCTCGACCGCGGTGATAGGACTGCCGTTTGTGGCTGTGGGCGTGATATTGATAATTGTGCTGTATCGTCGCAATGAGCGCCCCGGCGCTCTGCATCGTCCCTATGGCTCATGAGGCCGTTGTCGGATACAGGCTCGTAATAACTGAAAAATAGGGGCCCGGCCGGCATTGGCCGTAAACTCAACGCGCCCGCCACCGGGATATCCGGGGCGGGCGCGTCTTATGTCAGTGACGACTGATATTAGCCGTTGATCTTGACCATGGTAGCGATGAGGTCGAGCACTTTGTTAGAGTAGCCGATCTCGTTGTCATACCAAGATACAACCTTAACGAAGTTGGGGGTCAGATATACGCCGGCGTTTGCGTCGAAGATAGAGGTGCGGGTGTCGCCGAGGAAGTCGCTTGATACGACTGCGTCCTCAGTGTAGCCGAGCACACCCTTGAGCTCGCCTTCGGCAGCCTCTTTCATGGCAGCGCAGATATCCTCTTTGGTGGCGGGCTTCTCGAGGTTGACGGTGAGGTCAACTACAGATACGTCGAGGGTGGGGACACGCATCGAGATACCGGTGAGTTTGCCGTTGAGTTCGGGGATTACTTTGCCTACAGCCTTGGCAGCGCCGGTGCTTGAGGGGATGATGTTGCCCGATGCAGCACGGCCGCCGCGCCAGTCCTTCATCGAGGGACCGTCAACGGTCTTCTGGGTAGCGGTGGTAGAGTGAACGGTGGTCATAAGGCCGGTCAGGATGCCGAACTTGTCGTTGAGGACCTTGGCGATGGGGGCAAGGCAGTTGGTGGTGCAAGATGCGTTTGATACAAACTGAGTGCCCTTGACATAGGTGTCGGCGTTCACGCCGCATACAAACATGGGGGTGTCGTCTTTTGAGGGAGCCGACATAACGACATACTTGGCACCTGCCTCGATGTGAGCCTGAGCTTTCTCTTTGGTGAGGAAGAGACCGGTAGACTCTACAACGTACTCTGCGCCGACAGCGGCCCAGTTGATTTCTTTCGGGTCGCGGCAAGCGGTAACACGGATGTGTTTGCCGTTTACGATGAGCTCGCTCTTCTCGAGATCGAAGTCAACGGTGCCGTCAAACTGGCCGTGCATTGTGTCGTATTTGAGCATGTAGGCCATGTAGTCAACGGGCAGCAGGTCGTTGATAGCTACCACTTCGATGTCGTCGCGTTTGGTTGAGGCACGGAAGACAAAGCGTCCGATGCGGCCAAAACCATTAATACCGATTTTTGTCATAACTGTATAAATGTAATTATTGGGTTGAATATTATGCTTGCTATGTAAGGCGGGGGAGATCAGAACCCCGTTCTGTTATTTCGCGCACAAAATTACAAATAAAAATTGGTTTTTGTTGCAATTTTTGTGCTCAATTCACGAAATTTTTCTTTAATTTACTTTTTGCGGAACAATGTGCGGGCAAAGCAGATAATGCGCAGCACGGCTCCCGCCAGTGTGATGGCGAGCCATTCGCGGGGAGCGGTGCCCGGCACAAAGAGGAATGCCGCCGCCGCACAGAAGAATATCGAGCTCCACGCCTCGATCCGGTGCCAGCGGCGCTCGCGCAGGCCGGTGGCGGTGTTGGGGTTGAAAAGCGACGAGAGCAGGCACACGAGTGCGCCGCCTGCATAGATGTATCTGAAAGCCGGCGCGGCGGTGAATCCGCCCGACAGTAGCGGCAGCACGATGGCCACGGCGATGGCCAGCAGGCCCAGACTCGTGGTCATCGAGCAGATGGCGGCGCGGCGGCCGGTGTTTGTTTGGGTCATATGTGGGTAATATGGTTTATTCGATCACGAAAACGTCTTCGTGGGGACGGTTCATGTTATATTGCTCGCGCACAACCTGCTCCATCAGTGCCGGGTCGGTCGAGATGCGCCGGTTGAGGTCGCGGTAGTAGGCGAGCGAGTCTTGTTGCACGCGCAGGCACTCGCTGAGGCTGTCGATGACTTGCTGGTAGGCGATGCGCTTCTGCACCGAGTTCTCACCCCAGAATGCCATATAGATTATCAGGCCCAGCCCCACGACAGTAGGTATGGCCAGATAGCGCCGTATCCACGATTTCTTTTGCCGGGCTGTCTGAGACGCCGCGGCGGTGGTGCTGTCGGGGACGCGGTCTGTGCTTTCGGGAATATCGTCGCTGATCATTGCTATATCGGATTGCTGATGCAAAGATACGAATAATCGGCGATATTGTCAAGACGTTGTCACTTTTTGCCTTGCGTGTCGGTCTGGCTGTCAGCGGCCGGCGAGGGCATCTCGGTGATGTCGTATGATCCGCCATAGTAGATCTCGAGGCCGAAGTCGGGCGCAGCCGTGACAAAATGCTCGATGATGGTGCTGCGGATGGCCTCGTATTCGTTCCAGTCGGTGGTGCGGGCAAAACAGTAGAGCTGCAGCGGCAGGCCGTTTTCGTTAGGCTCGAGCACACGCACGAGCACCTGCATGTCGTGGTTGAGCAGCGTCGATGTGAGCAGATATTGCGCGGCATAGGCCCGGAAGAGTCCGAGATTGGTCTCGGTCGTGCCGTTCAGCGGCCTTATGCCCGGGTCGGCGTTGACGTCGGTGCCGGCCTGGTGCAGTTTGTCGATGAACGACTTCATGGCAGGGTACGACGCCGCGATCTTGTCGAGCATTCCGGGTGTGCACCGGCTGATGGATGTCATGGCGATTATGAGCGACGGATCGAGTCGGCGCGCGCCCGTCTGTTTCATGCCGCGGTAGTTCTGAAACGAGCCCGACACAAGCGTATATGGCGGCACGGTGACATACGTGTTGTCGAAATTGCGTATCTTGACGGCCGACAGCGATACATCCTCGACGATGCCGTTGGCCGGAGTGCCGGGCACTGCGATCCAGTCGCCAACATGCAGCATGTCGTTCTGCGACATCTGTATGCCGGCCACGAATCCGAGGATACTGTCCTTGAATATCAGCATCAGCGCGGCGGCAAAGGCGCCCAGGCCTGTGAGCAGTACCGCGGGCGACTTGTCGAGCAGTATCGACACGCCTATTATGACTATGATTATCCAGCATATGCCGCGGCCGACGTTGAGGATGCCTTTGAGCGGCAGATTGCGGGTGTTCTCATGGGTGTTATAGCGATAAAAAGCAAATTCCATCACCGCCGAGATACCTATGCCGAGAGTGACGAGCGAATAGACTCCCACCACGCGCTCGATAATGTCGAGCGTGTGGTTGCCGCTGTTGAAGGCCAGCGGGATGAATGCCATGAACACCAGCGGAGGTATGAAGTGCGAGCAACGGCTGATGGTGCGCTGTTCGAGCAGCTCGGTGCCGAATGTGCTGTGACGCAGGCTGACGAGCTTGCGCACGCCGAATACTACCACCCAGCGTATCGCCCAGCCGATGCATAGCGATATGGCGGCGATGATCGCTATATAGATCCATTCCTCTAACGTCTTGGATCGTTCGATGCCGACAGCGTCAAGACAGCGGTGTATGATACCGAGCAGCCATGTGCCGATGGCGTGCGACGGTATGAGTTGCAGTTTATCCATTATTGAGATTTTTCCTTACCAATACCAACACGTGCGGGCGATAAAGCGTTCACGTGCGGCGGTCAG
>JAUNGA010000102.1 GCA_030524765.1 Bacteroidales bacterium
ATGTCGCCCATGTTCGGGCGTCTTCTCTCATATATGATGGCAAATTACCAGCGCGTCAAGATACGCCAGAACTCGGCGCGCCGCAGCTTTTCAATCGCCGACGTCAAGACCGTCCGCGAGGCCGTCGACATTTTCGAACAGATTCTCGCCATGCCCGCCAGCTGACAGACTGCCGGCAAAGGGCTGCTGACCGATATTTGTCAACCGCCCTGAAAATAACCGCTGCTGTCGTCACGCATTAAAAAATTTTTCGTACCTTTGCGCGTTAATATGCAAACTCATTTTTAGCGTGGAAACAAAGTATCTCTTCGTCACCGGAGGCGTTGTCTCATCACTGGGCAAAGGTATCATCTCGTCATCGCTGGCTTGCCTGCTCAAAGCCCGCGGATACCGCGTCACCATACAGAAATTTGACCCGTACATCAACATCGACCCCGGCACGCTCAACCCCTATGAGCACGGCGAGTGCTATGTGACAGTCGACGGCCATGAGGCCGATCTCGATCTGGGTCACTATGAACGGTTTACCGACATACGCACCACCCGTGCCAACAACATTACCACCGGCCGCATCTATCAGAGCGTCATCGACAAGGAGCGCCGAGGCGACTATCTGGGCAAGACGGTGCAGATCGTGCCCCATATCACCGACGAAATAAAGCGTGCGGTAAAGGCGCTGGGCAATACCGGCAATTTTGACTTCATCATCACTGAAATCGGCGGTGTGGTGGGCGATATCGAGTCGCTGCCGTTTCTCGAGGCTGTGCGACAGCTGCGTTGGGAACTCGGCGACAACAGCCTGTGCATACACCTTACTTACGTGCCATATATAGCCGCAGCCAAAGAGCTCAAGACAAAACCCACCCAGCACTCGGTCAAGCGCCTGCAGGAGCTGGGCATACAGCCCGACATCCTGGTGCTGCGCACCGAGCGCCACATTTCGCCCGAAATGCGACGCAAGATAGCTCTGTTCTGCAACGTCGCACCTGACGCGGTGGTGCAGTCGATCGACGTCGACACCATATACCGCGTGCCTGTCAAGATGCACGAACAGCATCTCGACGAGATCGTGCTGCACAAAACCCACACGCCTATCGAGGGCGAGCCCCACATGCAGCCCTGGCTCGATTTCCTGCACAAGATGGACAATGCCACCGACACCGTCACAATAGGCATAGTGGGCAAATATGTCGAGCTGCAGGACGCCTACAAGTCGATCAACGAGGCCCTGCTGCAAGCAGCCATATACGCAGACCACAAGCTAAAACTGAAATTCATACACTCTGAGAAAGTCAACGGAGGCAACGTCGCCGACATGCTCGGCGATCTCGACGGTGTGGTCATAGCGCCCGGATTTGGCCAACGCGGCATCGAGGGTAAATTTGTAGCCCTGAAGTATTGCCGCGAGCACGACATACCGACATTCGGCATATGTCTGGGCATGCAGTGCATGGTCATCGAGTTTGCCCGCGACGTACTCGGTCTGGCCGAGGCCAACTCTACCGAGATGAACCCGACCACGCCCGACAATGTCATCGATCTGATGGAGGAACAGAAAAGCATATCGAACATGGGCGGCACCATGCGTCTGGGAGCCTACGACTGCGTGCTGCGCGATAAATCGCTTGCAGCCGACGCCTATGGCTCACAGACCATAAGCGAGCGTCACCGCCATCGTTTTGAGTTCAACAACGACTATCGCGACCGATTCGAGCAGGCCGGCATGGCATGTGTAGGCGAGAATCCGGCAACCCGCCTTGTAGAGGTGGTCGAGATACCGTCGCTGCGGTGGTTTGTCGGAACCCAATACCATCCCGAATATTCGTCGACAGTACTGCACCCGCATCCGCTCTTCCGCAGTTTTATAAAAGCGGCCATCGACTACCGCGACGAGCGCAAAAAATCAGAAAAACAATAAAAACATTAACATAGAATGGACAAAAACACCCTCTGGGGCGTGATATGCATGGCAGCCATCTTCTTTGGCTTCATGTATTGCAACAAGCCCACTCAAGAAGACCCCGACCGTCAGAGCGCCGCCCGGTCTACTGCGACCGAGAGCCCGGCGACACCCGCGGTCACCGATTCGCTCGATGCGGCGGCACGCGCTGCCCTGTCAGATGCAGTGCGCCGTCTTGGCGTGGCTCAGGCCGACGGCTCGTACATTTATCGCGACGCGGCCTTTGACATCACAACCGACAGCATCGGTCTGCGCGGCACTGTCACCGTAGGCACAGACGGCATAACCCTCGATGACCTCTCCACAACCTCGGGTTCGGCCGCTACTGCCGAGCAGCGTGCCGCAGCGCTCAGCGCCATAGCCAATCTCACAGGCAAAGTGCAGAAATACCGCGACTTTGCCCGCCATCTCGGTGGCGAAACCACCACTACCGTACTCGAAAACGAGCTCATCAAGCTGTCGATCTCATCGCGTGGCGGCATGATCTCGGGTGTCGAACTCAAAAAATACCAGACCGAAGTCGGCGAGCACCCGGGCAACATTCAGATTTTCCAGGGCGACAAAGACGGATACGGATTTACGTTCAACACCGCCGACCAGCGACTCGACACACGTGAATTCAACTTCGTGCCAATCATCGAGAGCGACACCACTGTGCTTATGACCCTCGAGCTGGCCGACGGCGCCGCATGGGGCATACGCTACACACTGCGTCCCGACAGCTATCTGGTGGGCATGCAGATTGTGCAGCAGGGCATCGGCAAGGTGTTGCCGGCCTCGACATCGTCGATCGACTTTGACTGGCACCAGACCATGGCGCGCAACGAAAAGGGCCGCACATTTGAGGAACGCAACTCGGCAGTCTATTACAAATATCTCGGCGACACCCCCGAAGATCTCAACTCAGGCAAAGACGAGACCGAACAGCTCAATGGCCGCGTCAAATGGGTGGCATTCAAAAACCAGTTCTTCTCGTCGGTAATCATACCGCGCGAATCATTCAATCTGGCCGAGGTGAGCAGCACCGTGCTCAAAAGCGACCGATTCCTAAAAGACATGACCCTGTCGGCCAACGCACCCTATTCGGTAGCCGACGGCGCCGGCCCGGCATTCGACTTCTATTTCGGCCCCAACGACTATCCCCTGCTCTCAAAGATAGACGACACCCTGCAGCCCGACGAAGACCTCGAGCTCACCCGTCTCATTCCGCTCGGCTGGGGACTCTTCCGCTACATCAACACCTGGATTGTCATACCGGTATTCACATTCCTCAGCTCGTTTATCTCAAGCTACGGCATTATAATCCTGCTGCTTACCATCTTTATCAAGCTGATCATCTTCCCCTTCACCTACAAGAGCTACAAGTCACAGGCCAAGATGCGTGTGCTGCAGCCCGAAATCAAGGAGATAAACGAGAAATTCCCCGGCGACGAAAACGCCATGAAGCGTCAGCAAGAGACGATGGCGCTCTATACCCGCTGCGGCGCAAGCCCCTTCTCGGGCTGTCTGCCGATGCTCTTCCAGATGCCGGTACTGATCGCCATGTTCTCGTTCTTCCCGTCGGCCATCGAGCTGCGCGGCGAGGCGTTCCTCTGGGCCAAAGACCTCTCGGCTCCTGATTTTGTGCTGACGCTGCCGTTCACCATCCCGTTCTATGGCAACGGAGTGAGCCTGTTCTGTCTGCTGATGACCGTGGTAAACATCGTCTACATGTATATCAACATGCAGAATCAACCCGGCGGCAACTCGATGCCGGGCATGAAACTGATGACCTATATCATGCCTGTGATGTTCCTGTTCATTTTCAATGACTACGCCTCGGGCCTCAGCTACTACTACTTCCTGTCGCTGCTGATCACAATCATGCAGACATGGGCATTCCGCCACTTCACCGACGAGGAGAAGGTGCGTGAGCAGCTCCTTGCCAACGCTCGCAATCCCAAAAAGAAAGGTGGCCTGATGGCCCGTCTGCAGGAGGCTCAGCGCCGCCAGGAGGCGATGATGCGCCAGCAGCAGGCCGCCCAGGGCAAGGGCGCCAAACGTCGCAAGTAAAACATATCAACCATACTGAAAACGGCAGCCTGACTCTGACAGTCGGGCTGCCGCTTTTAAAAGCCAACAATATCTTTCGATATACCTGCGTCGCACCGCATGACGACGGGTCAATACAACTGCACGCCCCGACATTTTTTTGCCGGGGCGTGCAGTTGTATTGACAAAGACTCTTAGAAAGGCAGGTCTTCGGTCGAATTTGACACAGCCGGTGGAATTGGAGCGGCAGCGGGAGCTGAGGCCGCAAACGGATCGCCGGCCGGCGCACCGACCTGAGGCGCTGCCCCGGCGGGCTCGCTCTTCCAGCCACGGATGCTGGTAAACCAACGGCCCTGATACTCGCGACTCTCGATATCGAAGCTCAGTACGATCTCGTCGCCCACATTCAGGGGATATTGATCGGCCTTGTCGCCAAAGAAATCAAACGCGATCTTGCGGGGAAAATTATCTTTGGTCTCGAGTACATATTCTTTTACTTTCCAGGGATTACCGGCTTTTGACACACCTGTGCGCTCGCCGATAAACTGGATTACTTTACCTTCTACTTCCATTTTATATTCTGTTTGATATTATTCTGCACAAAGATAGCTAAAAAAACCGAAACTATCCCGACGCCGTAAAAAAAGTTTTATACCATTATAGCGGATCAGGAAACCACTGTAACAAGTATAAAAATCAAAAATCGCGGGCAATGATGTAATCAAACAGATCAAGGATGTCGGTGCGGGCATCGCCGGCAGGCAATGTCTCGAGCAGTTCGGCGGCACGGTCGCGCAGTCGGCGCATGTAGTCATAGGCATAGTCGATGCCGCCATTGTCACGGGCATAGGCCTGCAGCACGGCTATCTGATCATAGTCGAGCTGTTCGGCAGACGACAGGGCAAGCATCTCGTCGTGACGCGGAGCGGTCTCATCAAGCAGCACGTGCAGCAGCGGCAGGGTCACTTTGCCCTCGCGAAGGTCGTTGCCTGTGGGTTTACCGACCTTGTCGGCCTCGTAATAGTCAAATATATCGTCGCGTATCTGGAAACAGAGACCGAGCAACTCGGCCACACGCGACAGACGCTCGGTCGAATCGTCGTCGGCACCGACCGCGTGGCAGCCTACGCGAGCACATGCCACAAAGAGCGACGCGGTCTTGAAATTGATGATCTTGAAATATGCCTCCTCGGTGAGAGAATGCTCGCGGGCATTGTAGATCTGGTCGATCTCGCCCAGCGACAGCAGTTTGCCCAGCTGACCGATAGCCTCGATGATGCGGATATCGCCGGTGGCGATGGCGCGCTGCAATGCCGTGCTCACAAAAAAGTCGCCCACCAGCACAGCTATATGATTATCCCATACGGCATTGATGGTGGGGCGGTTGCGACGCAGCTTCGAGTCGTCGACCACGTCGTCGTGGATGAGCGACGCGTTGTGCAGCAGCTCGACGGCAGCAGCGGCATCAAGCACTCGATCGGTCACCGGGCCGAACATGCTGGCACACAGCATGACTACAATCGGACGTATCTGCTTGCCCTTAGTTGTGAGGTAATTTTCGATCACTCTGTCCATCAACGGATTGCCCGACGACAGCTGCGAGCGTATCAGTTGGTTGAGACGCTTGAGTTCGGGGGCAATGTTCGATTTTATGGCTTGCAGAGTAGTCATGTCGGCGAAAATATTGCGCAAAGTTAGCAATATAATTGCAAAACTGCCCAAAACAACTGCAAAAATTATTAAATTATTATATCGACCGCGATTTTCGTCCGATAGCCGGTTCGTTAATATTGCCCGCTATGTAGACAGTTTTGGAGTCATCGCCCACGGCTGACGCATCTTAAATAAACTTAACGGCTGTTGACCAAT
>JAUNGA010000103.1 GCA_030524765.1 Bacteroidales bacterium
AACCCGCGACCCCGACCTTGGCAAGGTCGTGCTCTACCAACTGAGCTATTTTCGCGTTGGTGCTACGCTGTTTTTGCGTTTGCGATGCAAAGGTAGGCATTATTTTTGAATCTGCAAATCTTTTTGAGACTTTTTTTGTTCACTGATACATATTTTTTCGTGGTGTCATGCGGGTTTCAGGCATTAACGGCGTCGCGTTCAAGTATTTGGGCCGCGAGTGTATCAGCTGTGTGAATCAAAGCCACCAGAGGCGATTTTTGCTGTGCACGTCGATACGACTTGTCCATCTCGATACTTTGGGCCGGGATATCCCATGCGCCCATATGCCATCGGATAGCAAAAATCTCGCTATCCTCGAGGTCAAGGCCCGAGCGTAAGAGCATGATTACCGATTTCTCGCCATGTCCGACGGGCAGATCAGAGTAGTCGACCTCATATGACTCGACATCCTCCCATACGCCGATCTCGTTGCGCTGTTTTCGTTTTGTGCGGTGATATATGCGGGCCTTGCATACATCGTGGAGCAACGCGGCGATAGCAACCGAATCGGCGGGCAGTGCGTTTTCCATGTCGGGACGCATGGGAATGATCGCACCACGCAATGCCATAGCCATGTCATAGACGTTGAGTGAATGTTGCAGCAGGCCGCCGGGGAAGTTGAAGTGATTGCGGGCCGATGCCGGGGCCTCGAAAAAACCGTAATCGGTAAGGTCTTCGATTACATATTCTATGTTCTCGCGACCGGTGTCGCGCAATATCCGGCAGAATCGCTCGCGCATGGCGGCATTATCTTTATCTGACATTATAATGTATTTTTTATAATATAGGGCTGAGGAGTCTCACTATTGACTCGATGATACGCTTGGGTAACGGACGTCTGCGCCATTGTGAAGGCACGATGCGCGTCGACCGGCTCAGGTCATTGCGGAAGACTTTCAGCATCTGTGAGGTGAATTGTTTTGAATAAAAGAAAAGGTTGCCCTCGAAATTGTGCTCGAAACTGCGGAAATCGAAGTTGGTAGAGCCTATTGTGGTGAATTCGTCGTCTACTATTATGAGTTTTGAGTGTAGCATACCGGCATCATAGAAGTATATCTTGACACCTGCGCGCAGACATTCGGTGATATACGATGCCGATGCATAGTTGAGCAGCATCGAGTCTGATTTGCGGGGAATGACGATACGCACGTCGACGTGGGCGAGTGCCGCCGCTATAAGGTCTTTGAGAAGCGCATCGGTTGGCAAAAAGTAAGGAGTCTGTATATAGATGCGACGCTTGGCCCCGGCGATGGCCTTGTGGAACATATAGGCGATATTGCTCCACTGTGATGTCGGGCCCGATGTAAGCAATTGGGCGGCTATATCGCCCTTAGGGGTGCAGTCGGTAAGAACGGGTTCTTCAATGAGCGGTTGCCCCATGAAATGCCAGTCGACTGCAAAGGAGTATTGCAGCGCGCCAACCACCGGACCACGCACGCGCACATGTGTGTCGCGCCAGCTTTCAAACGAACCGCCGTCGATATATCGGTCGGCTATATTCATGCCGCCGAGGTATCCCACATTACCGTCGATAACACAGAGCTTGCGGTGGTTGCGCCAGTTGATGCGTGTGCCGAGCTGTGGAAAAGTGACTTCAAAAAACGGAAAGACCTGTATACCGGCCTTGCGCATACGTTTGAAAAAACGGTTCTTGACCTTGAACGAGCCCACATGGTCGTATATTACACGCACTGTGACTCCTGCCAGCGCACGCTCGATCAATATATCGGCTATTTCGTTGCCGATCTTATCGTTTTCAAAAATATAATATTCAAGATTGATATATCGACGTGCCGATTTCAGATCCTGCTTAAGATCGGCGAATTTGCCGGCACCACCGGTATAAACCTTCACGTCATTGCCGGCATAGAAAGGCGATCCGGTAAGCGAGCGTGCGAGAGTGATCTGCTGCAACGATTCGGCCGAGAGGTCAAGGCGACGGACGTCGATGTCGGGCGCCAACTCGCGTTTTTTGAGCCGACGGCGGTTGCGACGCGACATCTTGCGGGTGTTCTGAATATTACGTCCGAAAAAGAGGTAAAGGATTATGCCGACCATAGGCAGCAAAAGCAACACCGTCACCCATGCGAGCGATTTGACGGGGTTGCGGTTCTCTGACAAAATGACCCCTATTATACTCACCGTGGTGACAGCGTAGACGACTACGAAGATGTTGCGAAACCAACTCCAGTCGAAACTCTGTGCAAGCGATTCAAACATCGCTGCAAGATAGAAACTTTTTGTGATACTGTAATCGGCGTTAACATTATTTAAATTTTAATTACAGGAACGATTGTCAGATTTATGATATTTTCGCGTCACATATATAGTAATAATAATCAATCACATTATATAATATGAAGAAAATCTTAGCCTGCCTGCTGGCCGGCGCCGCAGCCCTCACAGCTACGGCAGACGACGCCCCGCTGTGGCTACGCAATGTGGCCATCTCGCCCGACGGACGCACAATCGCCTTTACATTTCGCGGAGACATCTACACCGTGCCCGTATCAGGCGGTCGCGCTGCCCAACTGACGACCAACGCCGCATATGACTCGGCACCGGTATGGAGCCCCGACGGCTCTCAAATCGCGTTTATGAGTACCCGCGACGGCTCAGGCGATATCTTTGTGATGCCATCGACCGGCGGTACGGCCAAGCGACTAACCACACATTCCGGACAAGAAACTCCTTTGGGCTGGCTTGACAGCGAGACTGTCATTTTCTCAGCCTATGACAAGCCCGACCGCCATGCAGCCCAGGGCGATTTTGCGTCGCAGGTCTACACTGTCAGAACTGATGCGTCGCGTCCGGCGATGTTGTCTACCATCCCGATGCGGGCACTGAGCGTAAACAAAGCCAACGGCGCCCTGCTCTATCAAGACATCAAGGGATATGAGAACGCATGGCGCAAGCATGAGCGCTCGTCGAGCACCGGCGACATATGGCTGATAAAAGACGGTAAATACACTAAACTTACCGATTTCAACGGCAACGACCAGAACCCTGTATGGACCGGCGATGACACCTATGTATATCTGAGTGAACAGGACGGCACACTCAACGTATATGCCCGTAATCTCAGCGGCAGCGACTCGCGCAAGCTCACCGGATTTACCACCCACCCCGTGCGCTCGCTGTCGGCAGCCGCCGACGGAACGCTGGCGTTCAGCTGGGACGGCGAGATCTATACCCTGCGTCCGGGTGCCGAGCCATGCAAGGTGCAGGTAAGCATCGTGACCGATGACTATGACAACGACCTGATCAGCTCGCTGAAACGTTCGGGTGCCACGGCGATGGCTGTGAGCCCTACCGGCAAAGAAGTGGCGTTTGTGCTTCGCGGAGACGTGTATGTGACGTCAGTCGAATATCCCACCACCAAGCGTATCACAAATACTCCGGGCCAGGAACGCAATATAAGTTTCAGCAAAGACGGTCGCACACTGGTCTATGACAGCGAGCGTGACGGATTGTGGCAACTTTTCACCACCACAATAAAAAATCCCGACGAAAAATCATTCACCTATGCCACCGGCCTTGAGGAAAAAACACTTTACAAAAGCGATCGCCCCGCACAGCAGCCCGAGTATAGCCCCGACGGCAAAAAAGTAGCGTTTCTCGAAGGCCGCACCGAATTGCGCGTGATCGAGCCGGCGACAGGCAAGGTCAATACAGCCCTTGACGGCAAATACAACTACTCGTATTCTGACGGCGACATATTATTCAGATGGAGCCCTGACAGCCGATGGCTGCTCATCGACTATATAGGTACCGGAGGCTGGAACAATTCTGACATAGCAATGGTAGCCGCCGACGGATCGAATGTGATCGACCTCACCGAGAGCGGATATAGCGACGCCAACCCGCGCTGGGCCCTTGACGGCGAGGCTGTGACCTGGGAAAGCGCACGCTACGGAATGCGCAATCACGGCAGCTGGGGCAACCAGACCGATGTGATGTTTATGGCGCTGACACCCGAGGCCGCAGACAAGCTCACTCTCACCAAAGAAGAAGCCGAGCTGGCGAAAGACTCGGCCGACAAAGATGAGTCAGACGACAAGAGCGATGCCAAAGACAACAGCAAAAAAGACAAGAAGAAAAAAGGGAAGGACAAAGACAAGGAAACCGAGGAAACAAAACCGGCTATCAACTATGACTTTGCCAACCGAGCCCTGCGTGTACGACGCCTCACACCCATGTCGGGTTTTATCGGCGATTACATCCTCTCGCCCGAGGGAGACAAGCTCTACTATGTCACCACCGACGCTACCACAAAACAGAATCTGATGATGTATGACCTGCGCGAGGGCGAGACCGATGTTCTGGTCAAAGGCGTGTCGGGCGGTATTGTGCCCGATGCAAAGGGAGAGAATATCTTTATCATCTCGGGGCGTGGCATGGCCAAAATCGATCTGGGGACAGGCACCAAGAAAGATATCGAGTTTGAGGCACCATACGACCGCCATCCGTCGCTCGAGCGCGAATATATCTACGACCACATGCTCAGCCAGGTCAAAGACAAATTCTATGACGTCAATCTGCATGGTGTCGATTGGGAGGCATACGGCAAAGCTTATCGCAAATTCCTGCCATACATCAACAATAACACCGATTTTGCCATCCTGCTCAGCGAAATTCTGGGTGAACTCAACGCCTCACACACAGGCGGACGCTACTACACGGCGCCAGAATATTCGACAGCGTCGCTCGGTATCTATACCGACGACAGCCACGGCGGCGACGGTCTGCTCGTGGCCGAGGTCATACCCGGCGGCCCACTGTCGACAGCCAAATCTGCCGTGAAAACGGGCGAGATAATCACAGCAATCGACGGTATCGACATCAAGAGCGGGATGGACTACTATCCCTTGCTCCGCAACAAAGCCGGCGAACGCATACACCTGACGATCAAGGCCACCGACGGCAAAGAGCGCGATGTTACAGTCAGACCTATCTCAGCCGGACGCGAGAGCGATCTGCTCTACAACCGCTGGGTGCGCCGCAACCAGGCCATGGTCGACTCTCTGTCAAACGGCCGGATAGGTTATGTGCATGTCACAGGCATGGACAGCCCCAGCTTCCGCCGTGTCTACTCGGAATTACTCGGCAAATACCGCAACTGCGAGGCCGTCATCGTAGACACACGCTGGAACGGAGGCGGATGGCTGCACAACGATATCGCCCAACTGCTCAGCGGCACAGGTTATCTGCGCTGGACTCCCCGAGGCCAATATATAGGCACTGAACCATACTCGCAGTGGACCAAGCCATCGGCAATGCTCATCAACGAGTCAAACTACTCTGACGCCCACGGCACACCATGGGTCTACAAGACTCTGGGCATCGGCGAACTGATAGGCGCTCCCGTGCCGGGCACAATGACAGCCGTGTGGTGGGAGACACAGATCGACCCCACGTTGGTATTCGGTATCCCTCAGGTTACTTCGCAGGACATGCAGGGCAACGTGCTCGAAAACCGTCAGCTCAACCCCGACATCGAGATCTATAACGCTCCCGAGCGCGTAGCCGCCGGCCATGACGACCAGATCGCCACCGCTGTCAGCCGACTGTTGCAGCAACTCGACGCAGCAAAATAATCACAACTGAAAATCGAGTAGGTCGGGAAACGAAAGTTTTCTGACCTACTTTCGTTTCCTTTCCT
>JAUNGA010000104.1 GCA_030524765.1 Bacteroidales bacterium
TGTGAGCTGCGGGGCTGCTGTGGTGAAGATGCGTATCATAGATCGGTTGATTTTTATGCAAAGTTAAGGCGCCGAGCGGCCGGCTGCTCAACTTTTGGCAGAATCGACCAAAAGGTGGATAATTTTTCTCTGAACCCGGCTCGTACACGACCTGATGCGGGGTCAGCAATGTATGCCGGCTACGACGGACTCGGACTGAAACAAATCAGGACGTCTTCTCACGAGGACGTCCTGCTGCGTTTTAATGACTTAAAACAATTACATAACTAACATAAAACACATTTTTTTGACTGTTGTCGGGCGACATAAAGACGCCACGACTTAATATTAACAATCTATACTAACCCTAAAACTGAAATGATTTTCTAATTTGGTGAGGCAAAATTACAATCAAAACGATGTCTTTGCCAGTCAATCAAATAGCCATATAAACAAATATAAATTCAATATAAACACATCTTACTGCAAATCAGCTATTTATATTATCGGATAGTGTATCCTGATATAAACGATTATATTAAGACTCAGAGCTAATTTTCATTATATCATCCTCAAAAGTCTCGCGGTTTATGGCACGTGCCTTTGTGCGGTTGCGATAGGCATAGATGGTGTTGAGAGAGTAGTTGAGCACCTGGGCTATGCGGGCGCTTTCCTCTATGCCGAGACGCATAAATGCCAGGATGCGCAGATCGGTGTTGAGCACTTCGCCCTCTTTCAGTTCTATCTGCTGGTCGGGACGCAGCAGAGCGTTGACCTGAGCCACAAAGTCGGGATAAAGATGTATGAACGCATTGTCAAACACGTTGTAGAATTCGTGACTCTGTTCCTCGACAAATTTACCGGATTTTGTAAGCCGGTAGAGGTCGTCGACCTTACCGGTAGTGATCTTGCGGTTGACAATGTTGCTGAACTGGTTGAGCTTGTCCATATATATCGAGCACAGATTGAGGAACTGGCTGATATATACCTCCTTGATGCGGTTTGACTGGCGCAGGTTGTCTTGGAGCACATTCATACGGCGCATCTCACGGCGCAACAATAGCATCGACACGATCAAAGCCACCACCACAAGAAAGGAAAATCCGAGCGCGATGAGCACCGTACGCTGCTTGGCATTGATCTGCTCGGTCTTGGCACGCTCGATAATCGGCAGAGACTCAGACGACTCGATCATGCGCAGCGGGACACCGCAATCGACAGCGTTGGCCAAAGCGTCGGTCAAATATGTGTAGGCCCGATTGACATCGCCCAACGTATAGAGATGATTGCCGAGCTCCTGCAGCGACGAGACCTCGCGTGTGGCAGCGCAGACATCGGCGAGAGCCGACTGGGCCAGATAGTAGACATAGGCGTCATCGTCCCCGGCACCATGGGCGATGGTCGACAGATGGTGAGCCGCACGCGCACGCAGATTGCTCTCGGCCGGCAATCGCTCGATGACCTCTGACAGCAGAGCGCGGGCTTTGCCGTTCTCACCCGTCAGGAAGTAGTATTCGCCCAGATTGAACTTGTACTCAATCGAATTGTTGGGCAGCAGATCGAGCAACCGCTGCTGGCGCTCAAGCGCCTTGTCGGTGTATCGCTTATAGTAGCGTGGCTGACTGGCGGCGAAAGCGGCCATATAGCTGTACATCTGCCGTCCGCTGTCATAATAGAGCGTCTTGAGCTCGTCGGGCACACTCTCCTCGGATATCGAGTCGTAGATACGCTCGGCGGCCTCAGAGAAGCCGCTGAGCGGCAATAATGAGGCACGGCGCAGCAACAACGGCAGCTTGTCGGGAATCTGCGGCGACTCGAGTCCCTGCTCGAGATAGCGCATGGCCGAGTCGTTGTTGAATGCCGTATAGCGGTCGATTATGCGCAGCAGCAGATCGGCCGACGGGACGTCGGACCGACGCAGACTGTCGCACAGACGGTCGAGCTCGGCCTGTCGACGACTTATAAAACGATCGCTGCGCGATAGCGAGTCGTCAAGCACGGTGAGCATTCCCTCGGCATCGGCGTGCGATATCGATATCACGGCCTTCATGGGCAGTGACGAGGCGATCAATATTGCTGTCATCAATATAAATATCCGCAGATTCATGGCGTCAGACGAATAGTTTTGAGAGTTGGTCATGTGTGATCACGCTGATGATACGCTGTCCGTCGGGCGTGAAATCGGGTTGTGTGGTCCTGAACAGATCGGCGACGAGGGTATCGTTTTCCTCATCGGAGAGTTTCCGGCCGGGATTGATGGCCGCCGACCGGGCCAATATGAGAGCCGCAGGCTCAAGCAGCCCGGCCTCGGGCAACTCGCCGGTCTCCTCAAGATCGGAGAGAATACGGGTGATAGTCTCGGCAGGAGATGCATTGCCCGGCAAGGCAGGCACACCGTTGACAGCCCAGCTGTTGTCGCCAAGGAAAGCTATGTCAAACCCGAGCCCGGCGAGCATATCGGTCACAGCGGAGAGTATGGCACTCTGGCCCGGCGACAGAGTGAGTATCTCAGGAAAGATCAGTTTCTGTGTCACAAGCGACGATGCCCGCAGCGAGGCGAGAAAACGCTCAAAGAGCACCCTCACATGTGCACGACGGCGGTCGATGACCATCAGCCCGTTACGTGCCGTCAGCACCAGATAGCGGTTGTGCAGGGCCATGCAGCCGACCGGCACAGCCTCGTCGGCTATCAGCCGCGGATTGTCATCGGGCTGTGTCTGCGGCCCGACCGACGACATGGCCGACTCGGCCTCGTAGTATTGCGGCCGCACGTCGGCCGGCTCATCGCTGTCGCGGCGGGCGGCAAAGCTGTCATAGAGTTTTTGCCAGTCATGCGGCACCGATGCCCGCGAAGGCCGCTCGATCATGTTGCCTGTGGGGCGTGCAGCCGGTGCGGGCGAGGGAGATGGAGAGTCATAGCCGTCGACAAAGGGGTTGTAGCCGTCGGTCGTGGCAATGCCCGGCATCGGCGTATCCGGATCGGGCATGAATACGGGAATCTCGGGAGCCTGCTCGGCATCAAAGTCGATCGCACCCGCCGCATTGATACGGCCGAGCGACTGTTTGACCGCGGCCGTCAGTATCTGCCATATCGACTGCTCGTTCTCAAACTTTATCTCGTGTTTCTGAGGATGTATGTTGACATCGATTGTCGCCGGATCGACTTCAAAATTAATGAAGTAGGCCGGCTGCACGTCGGGCGAGATCAGCTCGGCATAACAGTTGAGCACCGCCCGGTGGAAGTAGGGGTGGCGCATATTGCGGCCGTTGACAAAAAAGTATTGCGGCACGCCACGCTTGCGGGCATGCTGGGGCGAGCCGATATAACCCGATATGCGCACGACCGATGTCTCGGTGCCGACAGGTATCAGCTGTCCGGCCGCAGTTTTGCCGAAGAGCGAGGCGATGCGTTGCTTGAGAGTGCCGTGAGGCAGGCTGTGCAGCAGGACATCGTTGTGGGTGATCGAAAATTCGACATCGGTATTGACGAGGGCCAGACGCTCGAATTCGTGCATTATATGGCCGAGCTCGACAGAATCTTTTTTAAGGAACTTACGGCGGGCCGGCATGTGGAAAAACAGGTTCTTGACCATCAAGTTGGTGCCGGGCACGCACGTTGCCGGCTCCTGCCCCTCGAAACGCGACTCGCTGATGCGCAGGCGCGTGCCCACCTCGTCGCCGCGACGCATGGTGCGCAACTCGATCTGTGCAACGGCCGCGATAGACGGCAACGCCTCGCCACGGAAGCCCATAGTGTGCAACGTGAACAGATCGTCGGCCTGCTGTATCTTGCTGGTAGCATGGCGTTCAAAGGCCATTCGGGCATCGGTGGGCGACATTCCGCCGCCATTGTCGATGACCTGTATGAGTGTGCGGCCTGCATCTTTGATGACGATCTGCACCGACGTAGCGCCGGCGTCGATAGAATTCTCTACCAGCTCCTTGATCACCGATGCGGGTCGCTGTATCACCTCGCCTGCGGCAATCTGATTGGCTACCGAGTCGGGCAGCAGTCTGATCACGTCGTCGTTCATACTGCAAAGATAACAAATTTTACCGATATGTCTAATATCGGGACTATCTAAAAACAGGGAGTAAAAGCAGGGAGAGGAAACATTGTCTCCTCTCCCTGTCCTATTTTTCTTTATTATTCAGAGCAGGCTCATTCCCACTCGATTGTGGCCGGCGGTTTCGACGAGATGTCGTAGGTGACGCGGTTGACGCCGCGCACCTTGTTGATGATGTCATTTGAGACTTTGGCCAGAAATTCGTAGGGCAAATGCGCCCAGTCGGCAGTCATGGCATCGGTCGAGGTGACGGCACGCAATGCCACGGCACTCTCGTATGTGCGCTCGTCGCCCATGACGCCCACACTCTGCACAGGGAGCAATATCACGCCGGCCTGCCATACTTTGTCGTACAGATCCCACTGGCGCAGGCCGCTGATAAAGATATCGTCGGCCTCCTGCAGTATGCGCACTTTCTCGGGAGTGATGTCGCCGAGAATACGCACAGCCAGGCCGGGGCCGGGGAAGGGATGGCGCTTGATCAGATGGTCGGGCATGCCCAGAGCGCGTCCCACGGCACGCACCTCGTCTTTGAAGAGCCATTGCAGGGGCTCGCACAGACGCAGATTCATCTTCTCGGGCAGGCCGCCCACGTTATGATGGCTCTTGATGGTGGTGCCGGTGATTGACAGCGACTCGATACGGTCGGGATAGATCGTACCCTGGGCCAGCCATTTCACATCGGTGAGCTTGTGGGCCTCACGGTCAAAGACATCGATAAAGCCCTTGCCTATGATCTTGCGTTTGCGCTCGGGATCGGTCACGCCGGCCAGAGCGGCAAAAAATTCGGCAGACGCATCGACACCGATCACGTTAAGACCCAGACAGCGGTAATCATCCATCACCTGCTTGAACTCGTCTTTACGCAGCAGGCCGTGGTCTACGAAAATACAGGTGAGATTGTCGCCTATGGCACGGCTGATAAGCACAGCGGCAACCGATGAGTCGACGCCGCCGCTCAGACCGAGCACCACTTTATCGTCGCCGAGTTGCTCGCGCAGCTGAGCCACGGTGGTCTCGATATACGATTCGGCGCTCCAGTCGCCACGCGCTCCGCAGATGCCACGCACGAAGTTTGACAGCATCTGTACGCCGCAACTCGAGTGGAACACCTCGGGATGGAACTGTACGCCCCACTGCCGACGGCCCTCGACACGGAACGCGGCACAGGGCACGTCGTCGGTCGATGCGACAATGTTGAATCCCCCGGGCAACGAGGTGATAGTGTCGCCATGGCTCATCCACACAGTCTCACCGGGTCTGATACCGGCCAGCAACGGGTCTGTGCCGTCGACTTTGGCCAGAATGGCACGGCCATACTCGCGCGACGGCGCGCTCTCTACCGTACCACCGGCCTGCCAGGCCATCAGCTGGGCGCCATAGCAGATGCCCAGCACCGGGAAGCGCTCGGCGATCGGAGCGATGTCGACCTTGAAGCCTTTCTCGTCATAAACCGAGAACGGGCTGCCCGACAGTATCACACCGATGACATCGGTCGTGTCTTCCGGAAATTTGTTGTAAGGGACGATTTCGCAATAGGTA
>JAUNGA010000105.1 GCA_030524765.1 Bacteroidales bacterium
TAAACCAATCGACCGATATGAATAAATTCACCTCCATACTCCTCACCGGCGCCGGTATGATCGCGGCGCTCGCGTCATGTGCCACCGGCAGCCGTTCGTCGGCCGGCGGCGAAGTGACAGGCGTGGGCGGCACCTCCTGGGCCGAGCCGACGCCCTACGGCATGGTCCTGGTCGACCGCGGTTCGATGAAAGTCGGCGTGAACAAGCCCGACAGCGCATGGAATCTCGCCGCCGACGCACGCGGCATCTCGGTCGACGGATTCTGGATGGACGAGACCGAGATCACAAACGGCAAATACAAGCAATTTGTCTTCTGGGTGCGCGACTCCATCATCCGCGAGCGACTCGCCGACCCGGCTTACGGCGGTAACGAGGAATTCAAGATCGAGGAAGACCGCGACGGCAACCCCGTGACGCCTCACCTCAACTGGAACAAGCCTATACCCTGGCGCAATCCCAACGAAGACGAGCAGCGCGCCATCGAGAGCCTCTACCGCACAAACCCGATCACGGGTGTGCGCGAGCTCGACGGCACTCAGCTCAACTACCGCTACGAGATCTACAACCACACCGAGGCCGCACGGCGCCGCAACCGTCTCGACCCGCGCCGACGCGACCTGAACACCGACCGCCCCGTGGCCACCGCCATGCCCACAATCTCAAAAGACACGGCATATATCAACGACGAGGGCGAGATCATACGTCAGACCATACAGCGCGACCTCACGGGCGACTACGACTTTCTCAACACATATATCGTAAACGTCTATCCCGACACCACAGCCTGGGTCAACGATTTTGAGAACTCATACAACGAGCCCTACGTGCGCATGTACTTTGCTCACGGCGGCTACACCGACTACCCCGTCGTAGGTGTCAGCTGGGAGCAGGCCAACGCATTTGCCAACTGGCGCACCGACTTCCTGCGTCGATCGCTCGGAAAAGAGGGCATATACGTCGAGCCATACCGTCTGCCCACCGAGGCCGAGTGGGAATACGCCGCCCGTGCCGGTAACGACGACAACATGTATCCCTGGGACGGCGATCTGGCCCTGAGCGAAGACAAAGGCTGCTTCTATGCCAACTTCAAGCCCGGCGAAGGCAACTTTGTGCGCGACGGCCACGTCATCACATCGCGCGTAGGCACATACTCGCCCAACGACTTCGGCCTTTACGACATGGCCGGCAACGTCAGCGAATGGACATCGACGGCATACACCGAGAGCGTCGGCAAGCTCACCAACGACCTCAACCCCGAGTATCGCTACGATGCCGCGCAGGAAGACCCATACAAGATGAAGCGCAAGATCGTGCGCGGCGGTTCGTGGAAAGACGTCGCCCACAACATCCGCTCTGACCTGCGTATGTGGGAGTATCAGAACGAGCAGCGCTCGTATATCGGATTCCGCTGCGTGCGCTCGCAGATTGGCTTTGCCCGGGGCAACAAGCAAAAACGATAATCACACATCACTCTCCACCGACACATATATCCTTACAACAAGACAATGGGAAAAGTCCAGCAATATAAGCGCGGCATCGGCGCGTTCATCAGCAGCGAGAAGGGCCAGCGGTTCTTCAACTTCGCCTACTCTATCGGCGCCGCCATCGTGATCTGGGGCGCGCTCTTCAAGATCCTGCACCTGCCCGGTGGCAATGCCCTGCTATCGATAGGCATGGGCACCGAGGTGCTCATGTTCGTGCTCACCGCATTTGACCGTCCGCCAAAAGAGTACAAGTGGGAATCGGTATTCCCCGTGCTCGACAGCGGCGACGAAGAAGACCGGCCCGACTTCAACGGCGGATCGGGCATCGTCATCGCCGGTTCGACCGGAAAAAGTGTCTCGCCTGCCGAGGCCAAGGCCGCCGCAGGTCTTCCTGCAGGTATCGATCTAAGCGCAGACGACACCCGATCGCTCACCGAGAGCATCGCCAAGATGTCGGCCGCGGCCGACCAGCTCGCCCGCATGGCCGAGCTGACTTCAGCCACACAGAACTATCTCGACCAGATGGCCGGCATCGCCGCCGAGATGCAGCACCTGCGCTCGACGACCGAGGCCCTCAACAGCGTGTCTGACACCCTGCTCGCATCATACCGCGCCATCACCGAGAACAGCGAGAACATCACACGATCGTCGCAGGGATACGTAGAGCAGATGACATCGCTCAACCGCAACATCACCGGCCTCAACACCATCTACGAGATACAGCTCAAGAGCGTATCGTCGCAGCTCGACGCGATCGACCGTGTCAACCGCGGCATCAAAGACATCCGCGACATGTATGAGAAGAGCGCATCTCAGAGTGCCCGCTACTGCGAGGAGACCGAGAAGATGGCCCGCTACATGCAGCAGCTCAACGCCGTCTACGAGAAGATGATCACAGCCATGACCATCAACATGTACCGGCCCATGATGGGCGCCGACGCCACCGCACCCGCGCCACACAACGGCCACAACGGCACTGCCGCGCCCGTCAACGGTACCGCGCCCGACGGTCAGGCACTCTAACAACAGTCTCACAAACGATCAAAAGCATTTTCAGATATAATAAATGGGAGCTAACACAAACCGTCTGTCGCCGCGTCAGAAGATGATCAACCTCATGTACATCGTACTGACGGCCATGCTCGCGCTAAACGTGTCGAGCGATGTGCTCGACGGCTTCACGCAGGTGCACGACGGTCTCACCCGCTCAAACGACAACGTCGGACGACGCAACGAGGCGATATACCGCCAGCTCGAGGCGTTCTCGGCCACAAACCCCGACAAGGGCGCGGCATGGCTCGAGAAAGCCGGGCAGGTGCGCATCGCCACTGCCGACATGCTCGCACTGGTCGACTCGCTCAAATTTGAGATCGTGCGCAAGGCCGACGGCGACGACGGCGACCCGGCCAACATCATCAACCGCGACGACCTTGAGGCGGCCGCGGTAGTGATGCTCTCGCCCGGCAACCTGCGCGGCGAGCGTCTGCGCAAGCGCCTTGAGACCTACCGCACATACATCGGCAACTTTATACCCGACTCGGCCAAACGCGCCAATATAGCCGAAATTCTCTCGACAGCGCCGGTCAACCGCAAAGGCACTCTCACTCCACAACTCTGGGAAGAGGCCAAATTCGACCAGCAGCCCGTCGTGGCGGCCGTCACTCTGCTCACCAAGCTGCAGAGCGATCTGCTATATGCCGAGGGCGAGGCCCTGGCCACGATATACTCGCAGGTCGACGCCGGCGACGTGCGAGTCAACGAACTCAACGCCTATGTCATGCCGCAGTCGCGCATGGTGATGCGGGGCGGCAAATACTCGGCCAACATCGTCCTTGCAGCCGTCGACACCACAGCCCGACCCGTTGTCTACATCGGCGGCAAGCCGCTTGGCAACGACCGCGGCCTCTACGAACTCACCACCGGCTCGACCGGCACATTCTCATACAACGGCTACCTCGAGGTGGCCCACGGCGACGGCACCACCACCCGACACCCCTTTGAATCGTCATACACCGTCATCGAGCCCATGGCCACCGTATCGGCCACGATGATGAACGTGCTCTATGCTGGCATCGACAACCCCGTCGGCATTTCCGTGCCGGGCGTGGCGATGAACGATATCTCGGCTTCAATGGCCAACGGTTCGCTCACACGCTCGGGCGACCATTGGGTGGCACGTCCGGCCGCGGTTGGCAAGGACGCCGTCATCACCGTCACCGCCAACATGGACGGCCGACAGGTGCAGGTGGCCCAGACGACATTCCGCGTGCGCAAACTGCCCGATCCGACACCATTCATCGCCTTTACCGACGCATCAGGCAACCCCGACCACTACCGTGGCGGCAAACCGTTTGCCAAGACTCTGCTGCTCAAGGCGCCAGGCCTCGAGGCTGCCATCGACGACGGCCTGCTCGACACACCCTTCAAGGTTGTCAGCTTCGAGACAGTATTCTTCGACTCGATGGGCAACGCCATCCCCGAGGTGAGCGACGGCGCAAAATTCTCTCAGCGCCAGCGCCAGTCGTTCCAGCGTCTGCAGCGCGGCAAACGATTCTACATATCACGCATCAAAGCCATCGGTCCCGACGGTCTCACCCGCGAGCTGTCGCCTATGGAAGTAATTGTCAACTAAACGCATTCACACCCACGATATACGATGAAATCGACTATCAGATACACTCTCACAGCTCTGACGCTCGCGCTCGCGGCTCTCGGCATGACAGCCCAGGAGACCTCGACATCGGGCGCAGTATCGCGCCGCTCGTCGCGCGACCGCCGCGAGGCCGCCACCAACAACAACGGCATCTCGCAGCGCGCACAGGGGCACTTCTCGTCTGCCAACTCGTCGCTCTCCGACGCCGACACACAGTGGATGCGGGTCATCTACCGCAATCTCGACCTCGAAAAAGACAGCAACGCCGCACTATACTTCCCCGAGGAACCAATCGAGGGACAGGAAAACCTTTTCCGCATCATCATGCGGTTGCTGGCCGACAATCAGATTCCCGCATACGAATATCTCGACGGCCGCGAAATCTTCACCGACCAGTATCGTCTGGCCGTAAAAGACCTGCTCGACCGATTCTACATCATATATGAACCGGCCAAAGGCTCGAGCGAGAAGAATCCGAGATTTGTCATCGACGAGGCCGATGTACCCTCCAATGAGGTGCTCAGCTACTTCGTCATCGAGCGCTGGACCTACGACACCCGCAACAACCGCCTGCGTCCCGAGGTCGAGGCCATATGCCCCGTGCTGCACCGTGCGGGCGATTTCGGTGGCGACGCGATCAAATATCCGATGTTCTGGGTGAAATATTCTGATCTGCGTCCCTATCTGGCACAGCAGACTATATTCGTCAACGACGACAACAACCTGCCGACATGCACCTACGACGACTTCTTCAACCTGTCTATGTACCGAGGCGACATCTACAAAACCCGCAACCTGCGCAACAAGTCGATGGCTCAGCTCTATCCCGACCCCGAAGACCGTCAGCGCGCACAGGACAGCATACAGGCTCGTCTCGATAATTTCGAGGCCAAACTTTGGACGCCCACCCGCGAGGAACTCGCCGCGCGTGCCGAACAGGCCAACCCGGCCGAAGCCGCCGACAGCGCCGATGGCACTGAGGTCGCCGCTACTACCGAGCAGCCCAAACAGAACCGTGCGGCACGTTCGACAAAACGATCGAAAAAGAAACCCGCAAAAGTAAAAGAATCTCAGGCATCGCGCTCGTCATCAGCCACCCGATCGGTGCGACGCCGCAAATAATCTCTGTCCGTAAAAACCTTTGCCAAGAGCCGGCCGTCACACCAACGGCTCGGCTCTTAAATTTTATCTGAAACTCATCATAAACCAAAGCGGCCTGTATTTCAGACAACATCTTGACCGATTTATGAATATTATCGAGGCTGACATCGACGGGCTCGACCGGCTGTTGCCCGGCGCCCCCACCGTTTACGACACTGTCGCATTCGGGCGGCTCAACGCCGTCCGGGCCGAGCGCATCACGGCTTTCATCGGCACCGACGACAGCGGCAACCCGCTCGTCGGGCAGACATTCGGTCTGCGCGACGGCATATGGCGGGCTCCGTTCTC
>JAUNGA010000019.1 GCA_030524765.1 Bacteroidales bacterium
GTTGGCCGCCTTGTAGGCGTTTACCGATTTCTCGGGAACGAAGAGCATGCAGATATCCTTGTTGATTCCCTGAAACGGCTGCGAGCCAACGCCCGGAGGGGTAACGGCATAGCTGAAGATGAACTTAAGCCCCGTGCAGCCCTGGAACGCCGAGTTCTGGATCTGTGTCACGCTCTTGGGGAGGACAAGGCTGTAGAGGTTGGTGCAGTCCTGAAAGGCGTTGTAGCTGATCGTGCCCAGCGACTCGCCGATAGTGACGTTCTCCAGGCTGCTGCATTGGTAGAAGGCGGCGTTGCCGATCGATTTCAACGAGTTGGGGAGGGTGAGGCCCCACAGGCTGCGGCAGCCTCTGAAGGCATTGTGTCCGATCGAGGTCAGTCCCTCGTAGAAGTCGAAGTCCGACAGGCTGCTGCAATCCCGGAAGGTATCGTCGGGGATAGCGGTGAGGGTCTTGGGGAAGGTGACACGTCTCAGACTGCTGCAGTTCTGAAAGATACCTTTCCCGATTTTGGTCACACTCGCGGGGATATTGAACGACTGCAGCTTGCTGCAGCCGTAGAATGCGATCTCGTCGATAGTGGTCAACGATGTATTCAGGGGGAGGCGGGCGTCGGTGAGATTGGAGCAACCCCAGAAGGCGTGGCGGCCGATGGTGGTGATCGAGGCGGGAATCTTGACGCTTCTAAGGGCGGTACACCGGTCGAAGAGACCCATGCTGATGACGGTCAGCGCGTCGGGAAGTTCGAGCACCTGCAGGCTGCTGCAGTTGCGGAAAGCCGAGGCGCCGATCTCGGTCATCGAGTTGGGCAGCGTGACGCTCGTCAGGCCGGTGCACCCCTCGAAGGCATTCGCGCCGATCGAGGGAACGCCCTCGGCGATGGTGATGCTCTTCAGTCCACTGCAGTCGCGGAAAGCCGAGGCGCTGATGCCGGTCACAGTATAGGTGGCTCCGCGATAGGAGACCGTCGCCGGGATGTTGATCGCGCCGGTGTATTCATTCGCGACCGCGCCGTAACTGTCGCCATCGAAGGTGACGGTGACCGAGGCGTTGTCGGCATTCTTTACGTAGCAGACGCCGTTGACCTTGAAATCGCGGCCGTTGTCTTCTACATATTCTATGTTGCCGAATCCATTCCAGGGATCTGCGTTGCGATAGGCCTCTATATTGTTTGCAACGTGAAGCGTGCACGCCGCCATGTCGACTCCATTGAAGACATCCGAGCCACATCCCGGCGGATTATCGGGCAGACAGATGATGCTCGTCAGGGCACCGCAGCCATCGAAGACCTCCCGGCCGATGGAGGTTACCGATTCCCCTATGGTGACGCTCTTCAGGGCCCAACAAGACCTGAAGGCCCTGAATCCAATTGAGGTCACGGCTCCGGGGATAGTGATGCTCGGCAGGGCCCAACAGCCTGCGAAAGCCATATCCTTGATGATCGTTACTGACTTGGGAATGGTGATACTTGTCAGGCTATTGCAATTCAAAAACGTTTCGTGTTCTATTGCTGTCACTCCATCGGGAATATTGATGCTCGTCAGATTTGAGCAGCTACGAAAGGCACCGTAGCCGATAGAGGTAACGCCATCGGGGATAGTGATGCTCGTCAGATTTGAGCAGCCATCAAAGGCAGCGCCACCGATGGTAGTCAACGACTTGGGAAGAACGACGCTTGTCAGGCTCTCGCAGTGAGCAAAGGCTCTGTAGTCGATGATGGTAATGGTGTTGGGAAGGGTGACACTCGTCGTGGCGCAGTATTGAAGAGCCTTCTCGCCGATAGCGGTAACCGTGTATGTCTTGTCCTGATCGGTGACTGTCGCGGGGATGGTGACCGCGCCGGTATAATCGCCATTATAATTACCTTCGGAATATTCACCCCTGAAAGTGACGGCAACGGTGTTGTCTGAGGTCCTGTTGTAGTATATGCCGTTGACCTCGAAGTCGTGGGCCGCCGACGTGAGGCATGTCAGCAGGGCCGCCGGGATCAATAACTTTTGTCTCAGATTTTTAATGCCCCATCCGGCATTGCGCCGACAGAAAGAGGAATGAAGCCCTAAGGCGGCAAAAAGCCGCTCTACCCTCTTATTTGCATGGGGGGGGTAAATTGTTGATACATAAATGATTATATGATTGATTTATTGTATGATCGAATCTTGTGCTGCAAAATTAGCTAAAAATCTGATATATGGGGCATAACACAGTGTTAAATCCGCAAAAATTCTTTCAAAAAAACAGGTCTAAGGTCTGAAGCCGCTTGTGATCAGCAATCATGACGGGTCAGGGTGGCCGGACGATAATGACGGGCATCAACCGACATGCAGGTTTGTGCGATCGAGAGAAAACCGTCGGTGATACCGGCAGCCGAGTAGACGATGTGCAGTGTCATGAGTCTGATGGCATTTGCGATGACATGGCGCAGACGAGAGGCATCGGCCATATCGTCGATAGTGAAAGTGACCGTGCCGCCGTCAGGATCGCATGACGAGTCGATGACACCGCGGCCGATCATGGCAGCCGATACTGCCGAAGCCGCGTCGGCTATGACGCGCGAGAGAGCCGCGGCATGGTCGCGGTGCATGATCACCGGCGGGCGGTCGTTGTCACGGGCACCGAGATACATGACGGCAGTCGATGCATAGATTGACTCGAGGATGTCTGAAATTGCAAAATTCAATGTTTTCATAGGTTTTCGTTGATATGTTGACGCAGAATCTGCATGGCTCTGCGCCGAGTGATGTAAAAACGTGGTTGGCCGGCGTTGCCCACGCACAGCTGCATAATCATGTTGTCGAGAGGGCGGTCGGGGTTGCGTGCGATCATGTCGCATAAATCGCGATACATGTCGGCCCATTGCCGCCGAGGGCCGTCATAGGTACCCCGAGGCTCGCGGTTGTCGGCAAGCGCCCGCGACAAGATAGCTTTGGCACGGTAAAAGTCGACATAATAGACCGGTGCGCGCCCGGCGAGCACATGACCGACGATCATGTCGGCGGTCAGTGCCCGTCCGCGGCGTGCCTCATCGAGCTGATAGGCCATGCATCGGCGGATGAATTCGCGATTGCGTGAATGTGTTGAGTGACTCATAGGTAAGAGATGAACTGTTGATTGATTTTAACAATGCAAAATTACAACATTATTCATAAGAAGTCAACAATAAATATTGAATTTAGCAACTTTTAACAATTATCAGCCATAGTCTCACGCACTTTTTCATCGCGATCGACTGTAAATGAGACAAATGTCTCAAGAATGTCAGTGAGAGCGACAGAGGCGTTGCGCACCTGAGCGTCGTAAAGCCCGGCACCGGTGGCCGCCGGCACATTGCGTCCGAGCAGAGCGTCGCTGATACCCGAGATCTCGCCCATGAGCCTCATCTGCAGGTTGAGGGCCTGATAGGCGCCCGAATCAGCCGTGTTGGATATGACCTGTGTGGGCATATCGCCTGTGTTGTCGATCGGAATGACCGAATCGGGTGCGGCCCACATGCGGGCGACATCATCAAGCCCCATACCCTTGGGCAGACGCCTGACGGGATACAACAGCGTGCCTTTGGCCGAGCTGGCCATCATCGTGTCGATGAGCACCACGAGACGGTTGACGGCGCGCTGCTGATCGATGACGTCCTCGACAAACGAGTGTATCTCGCCGTCGGTGAGCGGATATAGCCGCAGGACAAAGGGGTGCGAGCCATGTCGGTAGGGCGAGTCGAACTCGTCGACGACGGTGCCGTCGGGCGCGAGCCACCGGCAACGCCACACAAACTGCATATGGAGCCGACCGCCCCGGCCCCGCACGGCGCGCGAATCGAGTGTCCACACCTCGATGACGCGATATTTGCCGGCGGGGGCGCGGAAGAAGTCGACCGCCGCAGGGGTGGCAATGCCCAGCGATGTGTCGGCGCCGAAAGCACGGTCGCCCGCGCCGCCGCCGAACAGCCGCCCCAGACGCTCGGCGCGCGAGGCCGACCCGCGTGCAAAACGGTTGATGATCTCGGGCAGCGACATGGCATGCAGCATGCCTATCATCTCGATGTCGAGGCCCCGCGGATCGGTGTAGCGGCTGACAAAGAACGAGCGCGGATTGACATTGTCGATCCACACACCGGCTCCGCCGGGACGGCTCTCGGCCACGACACGCTGCACGGCGCATCCCGAGATGACAAACTCCTCGAGCATGCGGGCGTCGAGATCGGCAAGACGATTGCGCGCGGCCACCGAGTCATGGCCGGAGTCGTAGCGCCCCGTGTCGGCGGCCATGTTGCGATAACGGCCCACGATGGCCTTGACCATCTGGCGTATGAGATTGTTGGTGAGCGGACGGCGGCCTTTGGCGAGCAGCAGGTCGCGCTCGGTGACTATGTGGCCGGCGTGGTCATCGACAGGCTCTGACCACTGGTCGCCGTAGGTAAAGCGTTTGTGCCGGTCGCGGCCCTCCCTGAAAGCCGACGCGGCGAGCCACGCATCGCAAGCGGCGCGCAGCACTTCGATATTCTGGTTCATAATGCATAGGGGTCAATGGATTGTGGAATGGTGGCGAGCAACGACTCGTCGAGCACATACGACTCGGGGCCCGGATCGATGACGGCCATAAGCGAGGCGACGGTGGGCGTCGTGGCGGGCATGCACAGCAATGACCGCCCGCAGGCCACGACCGCCGGCTCGCAGATACCGGGCAGGGTGTAGGGCGATGCCGCCCGCGCCATGACTCGCCGGGCCTCATCGCCGCCGACGGGCCCGACGGCGCGCTGCCAGCCGGCCAGCGCGACAGAGGCCACACGACGGCAGCCGTCGGGCAGGTCGATCCGCGCACAGCAGCCATCGGCCACGGCGGTGACCCCGGCGGCTATGTCGGTGAGCGTTAGGCGGTCGAGCGGAGCGGTATCAAGCAGGCCGAGATACCAGAGCCGCATGCGGCGCCCGATATATGCGTCGATGTCGATGCCGTCGACGCGCGAGAGGGTCATATCGGAGCGGAGGGTGTCGATGCCAAGGGCGTTGCGCCACAATGAGAGCATCTGAGATTTGGTGTAGATCATTGTTTCAATTACAATAAAGCGGCCCGCGGCGGAATGCCGGGCATGACATGCGCCGCAGGCCGTATCACTGAGCGATCAGATTATCCGCGGATGATCTTGAGGTGCGACTTGGGGTAGCGCAGCACGAGACATGAGGCCTCGGTGAGCACGACGGCATCGGTGTTGCGCACACCCGAGCGACGCAGGTCGAGGGTCTCGGCGTTGAAGGGGATGTGGCAGTATTTGGTCATATAGTCGGGATCGATGATGAATCCGTCGCCGCGGTGGTCGCAGTTGTCAAAGACCTCGCTGTGCAGCACATAGAGCGTGCCGAAGTTAGAGCGGATCTCGCGGAACTCGATACCCCACCTTACAAAGCTCTCGCCGGCAAAGACGACCTTGTCGCAGGTGAGCTTGCTGAGCAGCTGTATGAGGTCGGTGCCGGCCACGAGAATCTTGCGACGCGAGCCGTTGTTGCCGGTAAAGGCCCGGGCGCACAGGTCGACGAGGTTGTCTGAGGTGAAGTTGTCGTAGTCGATGCGGAAGACATTGTCGGTCTGATTCCATATACCGCCGGTGAGATAGACATACTCGCCCTTGCTGCTGTCATAGATTCTGGCACGCGAGCCGAAGAGGAAATTTTTCTCCATGCCGAGGCGCATGTCGAATACGGCCGCCTCTTCCTGGTCGGTAAATGTCCATCCGACCTCCTTGTCGGCGATCTTCTGGAGGGTCGACTGCTCGACCTGCATCTTGAATATCTGGCAATTGTTGCGCTCCTTGCGGGGCAGGGCCTGGAACTGGGGAGTCTGCACGTCGAGCTCGGTGGCCGCTCGGCCCATGCGGATGACGCGCTGAGTGGTGCCCATGCGCGAGAGGACGGGAGCATTGTCATCGTCGCCGCCGGCATTCACAGGTGCCACCACGAGTGTGCCGTCGTCGCGGATGTCGTAGATGTAGCACACCAGAGCCTCTTTGCCGACCTCGTCGGAGGGGAGCAGGATCGTCTCGGATTTCTCGAAAATCTTGTAGTCGGAGACTTTCATATCGAACGTCCAGAGCCCGTTGCCACGGTTGATCATGGCAGGCGAATTGACAGGCTCGGAAAGCTTGGTATCGGTCTTCTTGGTGTCGACGCTATAGTATTCGACCGTCATCGATCCGGCATTGCGCGCACCGGCACAGCGCGACAGCTGGTCAATGGGGGTGGCCATAGGACGCACACGCACGATGCGCTCGTCGATGGCGTTGCGCAGCAGACCGGGGGCTGCGGCGACGGTGGCCGATGTGGTGAGAGGCGCGCCTGCCACGTGCAGGCCGTCGTTGGTTCCGTTTACGATTTTTTCCATTTTAAATAAGTTTTTGTGGTTGGGTGGTTAGAAAGAAAAATTGTCGGGCCAGAAAGATGACCGGCGCATGCCCGACAGAAAAGCGGGCGCCGATGGGGTGGAGTCGTCGGGCTGAGCAGGTCGCGGGGTCAGTGAGCCATAGGTGACGGGCTCGTCGGCCGCAGGGGCGGTCGGGGCGGTGTGAGCGTCGGGCCCGGGCGCCGGATGACCGAGCGGCGCGGTAGTGGGATCTTCGTTGATCATAGGTCGTGATTGTTTAAAATTGACACTGCAAAGTTATGGCACAAAACAGGGCGCGGCGCGTCTTTTGGCACAATCGACCAAAAGTTGTGAATTATTTTTGGGAGGGCCCTTATTTCCGTTGACCGATAAGCTCCCGTACCGAAAAAAATGCGTAAATTTGCACTCAAATATCTCAACAGTTTGCACAATGGCTAAGTCAGTGTTTATCACCGGAGGAGCGTCGGGAATAGGCGCGGCGGCCGTGCGGCGATTCGCCGCCGAGGGCTGGCACGTGACCTTTATGGATATCGACGCACGCGCCGCACGTCAGCTGATCGCCGACGTCGAGAGCCCCGAGCCGGTGTGTTTTGCCGAGGGCTCGACCCGCAACCGCGCCGACATCGAGAGCGCTCTCGAGCTGGCCGCCGACGAGGCCGGCGGCGTCGACGCCGTATTTGCCAACGCCGGCATCCACCGCAAAAACACCATCATCAATATAACGCCCGACGAGCTGGGCGAGCTGATACAGACCAATATAGTGGGCACAGTCAACACGCTGCAGGCCTCGATACCGTATCTGGCCAACGCGGCCGACGGTGGCGCAGTGGTCATCAACGCTTCAGACCAATGCTTCGTGGGCAAGGGAGGCAACTGCGGCTACGGGCTGACAAAGGGCGCCCTGGGCCAGCTGACTCGCAGCGCGGCCATCGATCTGGCCCATCTGGGCATACGCGTCAATGCCGTGTGCCCGTCGACGATAGACACGCCGCTGGTCGAACGCTGCTTTGACTTCGTGGCATCGCGGTCGGGCCGCGTGACGGCCGACGAGCTGCGGCGCGATGAAGACGCCCTCTTCCTGCGCGGACGCATGGGCACCCCCGACGAGGTGGCCTCGTTGGTCTATTTCCTGGCATCAGAGCAGGCGTCGTTCTGCACGGGCGGCCTCTACCCCGTGGACGGCGGCCTGACGGCGATGTGAACATCGAGACGCCCTGCAACGTTAAAAACATACAATCATCACGCATAAATTCTATGATCGAACGCATCATTCTGATAGACAACGCCGACCCGGTCAACTTCTACGGCGTAAACAATGCCAACATGCAGCTGATACGCAATCTCTTCCCGAAACTGCGCATCGCCGCCCGGGGCTCAGTCATCAAGGTCATCGGCGAAGACTCGGAGACGGCCGAGTTTGAGCGCAAGATCAAAGAGCTCGAGGACTATACGGCACGGTACAACAAACTGTCAGAAGACGTCATACTCGATATTGTCAAGGGCGAGAATCCGCGCGAGCTCAAGAAAGACAACGTGATCATATACGGCATAAACGGCAAACCCATACAAGGCCGCACCCCCAACCAGCAGCGTCTGGTCGAGGAATTTGTCAACAACGATCTGACATTCGCCCTGGGCCCCGCCGGCACGGGCAAGACCTACATCGCCATCGCCCTGGCCGTGCGCGCGCTCAAGAACAAAGAGGTGCGCAAGATCATCCTCTCGCGTCCGGCTGTCGAGGCGGGCGAGAAACTCGGATTCCTGCCCGGCGACATGAAAGACAAGATCGACCCCTACCTGCAGCCGCTCTACGACGCGCTCGAAGACATGATTCCGGCCGTCAAGCTGCGCGAATACATGGAATCGAAGGTCATACAGATCGCTCCGCTGGCCTTTATGCGCGGACGCACGCTCAACGACGCCGTAATCGTGCTCGACGAGGCCCAGAACACCACCACCCACCAGATAAAGATGTTTCTCACACGTCTGGGCATGAACGCCAAAATGATCATAACCGGCGACGTGACCCAGATCGATCTGCCCCGCTCGACATCGTCGGGCCTGATACGCGCCCTCGACGTGCTCAAGGGCGTCAAGGGCATCGGCCGGGTGGAGTTCGGCAAAAAAGACATCGTGCGCCACGCGCTGGTGCAACGTATCGTCGAGGCCTACGAACGCGCCGAAAAAGACGAGAAAGACCGCACGGCACCGCCAGCCGCCACGGCTGACAGCGACTCGGCGGCCACAGATTAACAACAAAATTCATCAAACCCACCAATCATATCACAGATGCAACAGACTCTCACCACCACAGACTTCCACTTTCCCGGTCAGGAAAGCCTCTACCACGGCAAAGTGCGCGACGTTTACGACATCAACGGCACCACTCTGGTAATGGTCGCCACCGACCGCATCTCGGCATTTGATGTCGTGCTGCCCAAGGGCATCCCCTTCAAGGGACAGGTGCTCAATCAGATCGCCGCTTACTTTCTCGACGCGACAGCCGACGAGATACCCAACTGGAAACTCGCCACGCCCGACCCGATGGTCACCGTCGGCCGACGCTGCGAGGGATTCCGCGTAGAAATGATCATCCGCGGCTATCTGACCGGCAGCGCATGGCGCGAATACGCAGCCGGCGCCCGCGAGATCTGCGGCGTGAAACTGCCCGACGGCATGCGCGAGAACGAGCGCTTCCCCCACCCGATCATCACCCCCACCACCAAGGCTGACGCAGGCCACGACCAGAACATCTCGCGCGAGGAAATCATCGCGCAGGGCATCGTGTCGGCCGAAGACTACGAGGTGATGGAACGCTACACCTACAAACTCTTTGAGATCGGCACCCGCATGGCCGCCGAAAAGGGCCTCATACTGGTCGATACCAAATATGAGTTCGGCAAGCTGGCCGACAAGGTGATACTCATCGACGAGATCCACACCCCCGACTCGTCGCGCTACTTCTATGCCGACGGCTATCAGGAGCGCTTCGAGAAAGGCGAGCCCCAGCGCCAGCTCTCAAAGGAATTTGTGCGCCAGTGGCTCATCGAAAACGGATTCATGGGTCAGCCCGGACAGCAGGTGCCCGAAATGACCGACGAGATCTGCCGCAGCATCTCTGAGCGCTATATCGAGCTCTACGAGCACGTGACAGGCCGCAAATTCGAGCCCGCAGACTCGACCGACCTCGACCGCCGCATCGAGACCAATGTGCTCGACTGTCTCGCAAACCTCAAAAACTGAGAGCGCTTGACGCCCGAGAATATAACACCCTACCGCGACGAGCGCGGCAAGACCGAACAGGTGCGCGAGATGTTCGACAACATCGCGCCCGCCTACGACGGCCTCAACCGTGCCATGAGTCTCGGCCTCGACCACAGCTGGCGCCGCAAGGCCGTAGCGATGGTCGGGGCCACGGCTCCGGCACACATCGTCGACATCGCCACCGGCACTGGCGACTTTGCCATCTCGCTGGCACGAGCCATCCCAGGCGCACACGTCACCGGCATCGACCTGTCAGAGGGAATGATCGCCATAGGCACCGACAAGGTGGCCCGCTCCGGACTGGCCGACCGTGTCGGGCTGCGCACAGGCGACTGCCTGGGCGACCACCGCGTGGCCGACGGATCGGCCGATGCGGTGACTGTGGCATTCGGCGTGCGCAACTTTGCCCGGCTCGCCGACGGATACCGCTCGATGCTGGCCATGCTGAGGCCGGGCGGCATGCTATGCGTCATCGAGCTGTCGACACCCCGCTCGCCGATCGTGCGCCCGTTCTACAATCTATATACCCGTGTCGTCATCCCGGCGATGGGCCGCATAGTGTCGCACGACAGCCGTGCATACACCTATCTGCCCGAAAGCATCGCCGCCGTCCCTACCGGCGACGATATGCTCGCCCTGATGCGGGACGCCGGATTTGTCAACACAGCATACCGTCAGCTCACGCTGGGCGTATGCACCATCTACACAGGCTATCGCCCGACTTGACTATGAAACATATCGCACTGACCATCATCACAATGCTGGCCGCGCTGACGGCTCAGGCCCAGGCGCAGTACTTCAAGAGCGCCAAGATAGACCCGCATCCCGTCGAGACTGTCGACGAGATCGAACACTTCGCCGTAGCGGCCGCCGACTCGGCCGCTGTCATGGCCGACACGGCCGCAATCATAAACGAATATGGCGACTTATACGAGGATCCGTTCCTCGAGCCGATGACAATTCCCGACGTATTCTTCATGCCGCCGGTATATACCACCTACCGCTGGAACAATCCCCTGCAGATAGGCGACACCGTATATTCGGGCAACCCTGCCATGCGATGGGTCGAAGACAACGAATTGCTCAAGCGGCAGATGATGGACATGCAGTACAACCTGTTTTACAACCGTCCCGACCTCGTACGCTACAATCTGAGCATGCTGCCCGAGGCTCCCAAGCAGTATCACGCCACGATCAACCCGGCCGACCACACCATCACCATCGTCGAGACCGTCTCGGGGCCCGCCGGCACACTGACCATCACCCCCGAGGCTATCGAGAAACGCCACTGGATACGCACCTTCACGGCCTCGCTGCAGTTCTCGCAAGCCTATGTGTCGCCCAACTGGTATCAGGGCGGCAACAACAACCTCAACGCGCTGGCCAATATATATTATAATGTGAAACTCAACCAGGAGTATCACCCCAATCTGCTATTCGAGACCACGGCACAGTATAAACTCGGCGCCAACAACGCCCCCGACGACTCGATACATGCCTACAACGTGTCGGAAGACATTTTTCAGATCAACACAACGTTCGGTATCAAGGCGGCTCACCGATGGTACTACTCGTTCACGGGACAGTTCAAGACCCAGCTGCTCAATTCATACAAGTCAAACACCCACGACCTGAAGGCCTCGCTGCTATCGCCCGGCGAACTCACAGCCGGTATCGGTATGACATACAACTATGCCAACACCCGCAAGACATTCACCTTTGATGCATCGATAGCACCGCTGTCATACAATCTCAAGACCTGCATCAGCGACCGCATCGACCACAGCCTGTATGACATCGAGCCCGACCGCAAGACCGTCAGCAAGTTTGGTTCGAGCGCCGAATTCAAGCTGTTCTGGAAACTGTCCTACAACATCGCCTTTACATCGCGTCTGTTCGCCTTCACCGACTACGAATCGTTCCAGGGCGACTGGGAGAATACGCTGGCATTCGAGATCAACCGTTTTCTCACCACACAGATCTACGCACATCTGCGCTACGACTCGCGCACACCGCGCGACCCCGACTCAAACTGGCATAAACTGCAGGTAAAAGAGATATTCTCGATCGGTTTTGCCTATAAATTCTCGTCGATCTGATGCGCGCGGCCGCAGTCATAGCAGCCATAGCTCTCGCCTGCATGTCGCTCGCGGCGGCCGATCCGCTCGAGGGGCGCTGGCAGATCAACGGCGACGGCGCCCTGCTCGACATACGCCAGTCGGCCGAACACGCCGCATCGCTCGAGATAGCATGGTGCGACGGGCCCGACCTGACTGTCGCTCCCGGTGCCGTCATCGGCACGGCCACACCGTCGGGAACCCCGGGCGTGTATGACTGCAAGATCGCGCTCGACCCGCGCCCCGACAATCCATCGGCGCGGAGAGCCGGCGACTTCCGCCTCACGCTCAAGGGTGCCGACACATTTACGCTCGAGCCCTACCGGCGCAAGCGCTCACTGTCGCTGTGGCGGTGGCTCCCCTACCTTTTTCGCGTCACAGTCATCAATGAAGACAATCGTCCCGCCGATCTCGATGGCGCCACACGCGTGGGACGCGACCCTCAATTTATCGTGATATGATCCGCCGCATGCTCACACTGTCGCTCATCATGGCGGCCTGCACGGCCGCCGCACAGAATGCCACCCGGCGTCTGCCACGTCAGGCCAGAGGTGCCCGTCCGACGGTAGCCGTGGCTGCCGACACCCTGCGTGGCGCCATATGCGACAGCATAGCCGTGGCCGGATTCGACAAGCCTCTGCGTGCGGTGCGCGAGTCGATGTACATAACCAACCGCAGCACGAGAGCCCTCGACGGCGTAAGGCTCACGATCGACTATCTCGATACCGCCGGCCGACAGATGCACCGCGTCGTGCGCGACATCGCCGTCGATCTGCCGCCGGCCCAGACACGCCGTGTCGAGATTCCCGCCTTTGACCGCACCGGAGCCCTTTATTACCGCGCCTCGGCATTGCCACGCGGCGTACGGCGCGCCACCCCGTTCGACGTTACCGTCAGGGTCGACGCCGTCATTTGTAAACCTGTAAACAATCAACAATGAAAATAGCCATCATCGCAGCCATGGGCAAAGAGCTCGACCTGCTGCTGCACCTCATCGACAACCACGCGACAGTCACAATCAACGACTCGGTCTACCACACCGGCACCATAGGCGGCCGCGAGGTAGTGGCCGTCCGCTCGGGCATAGGCAAGGTAAACGCCGCAGTGGCCACCCTTACCCTGATCGAGAATTTCCATCCGTCGCTGGTCATCAATACAGGCGTCGCCGGAGGCACAGGCCCGGCCAAAATACTCGACGTAGTCATCCCCGACCGCATCGCCTACCATGACGTGTGGTGCGGCCCGGGCACCGAATGGGGCCAGGCCGCCGACGCTCCGCTATACTTCGAGTGTCCGCTCGACGCCGACACGGTCGCTTCGCTGGGTGCCCGCCGAGGCCTGCTTGCATCGGGCGACATATTCGTGTCGCGGCCCGACGAGGTCAGGCACATTCTCGACCTATATCCCGATGCCGTGGCTGTCGACATGGAGTCGGCCGCCATCGCCCAGGTGTGCCGGCTCAAGAACGTGCCGTTTGTGTGCGTGCGTGTCATCAGTGACACACCCGGCGCCGCCGACAATATCGCGCAGTACGAAAACTTTTGGGACGACGCCCCGCGCCACACCTTCGCCACACTGCAGGCTCTCATCGACAGACTTTGATGAAAGACATCCCCGTCATACGCGGCCGCAACTACATAGCATCACTGGTAGCCGAGGGCGAGCACGTGCATCAGGATTTCAAATTCGTAATCTCTGACGCGCGCAAGATCGCACGCTCGATCTCGGCCTTTGCAAATGCCGACGGCGGACGACTGCTGATAGGTGTGAAAGACAACGGCACACTTGCCGGTGTGCGCAACGACGAGGATATATATGTGATCGAGCAGGCGGCCGAGCGATATTGCGACCCGCCACAGAATGTCGAGTTCACGGCCTTTCGCATCGATCCGGCGACAGTGGTCATACGCGCGTCGATACCGCAGGCCGCATCTCGCCCCGTACGCGCCCAGGAGCCTGACGGCAGATGGCGTGCCTACTATCGCGTGGCCGACGAGAATATAGCGGCCCATCCGCTCATGGAGCGGGCCTGGATAGAACGCGAGCGTGGCAGTCTGACACTGCGTCTCGACGGCGATGCCTCGCGTCTGCTGGCATTGCTGGCCGAATCCGCCGGAGGCCTCGAAGTGCGCGATGTGGCGCTCGGGCTGGCCATATCAGAGCGTCGGGCCGAGAACATGATCGTCAAACTGGCCGCGGCCGGGGTGATTGGCTTTGCCTACCACGCGCCACGGTTCATGATTGTCGCAGGCGAGGGATTGTGACTACGCGTTGATCACAAGCCACGTCACATAAGCCACATATCCGGCTGTCAGCACGGCGCCCTCGCCACGGGTGATGGTGCGGTGTCCGATAATCCAGCCGAAGACCCAGAACAGCACACACGCCACAGTCAGCACCAGCAGGTCGAGATTGCCTATCGACCCGAACGGCAACGGCCTTATCACGGCCGAGCTGCCCAGCACCAGGAAGATATTGAAGATATTGCTGCCGATCACATTGCCAAGCGCAATGCCCGGCTTGCCCTTGACAGCGGCCGTCACCGATGTCGCCAGCTCGGGCAGCGAAGTGCCCGCTGCCACGATTGTCAGGCCGATGACGGCGTCGCTCACGCCAAGGCCCGACGCGATGCCCGACGCACCGCTCACAAAGCGGTCGCCGCCAAACACCAGACCGCCCAGACCGATCAACACCCACAGCACCGACTTGCCCATTGACATGACCGGCTTGCCGGCAGCCTCGCTTTCGGCGCCGGGATCAGGCAACGCGCCATCCGTTGCTGTCGAGAACGTGTGCCGCATAAAAATCGCGAAAAACAGCAGCAGCAATATGCCGTCTACCCTACTCACCTCATTGACCGCATCGCCGTCGAGCAGCCGGCCGTTGCCGATGGCCAGCAGAGCCAGTGCCGACAACACCACAAGCGGTATGTCCTTGGTCATGATCGTGCGGTCGATCTTCATAGGCATGATCATCGACGTGACGCCTATGATGACAAGCACATTGAATATATTGCTGCCGACGACATTGCCTATGGCCAGCTCGGGGCTGCCGTGTATGGCCGACACAATGCTTATCACAAGCTCGGGGGCCGACGTACCGAATGCCACGACCGTCAGACCCACAATCAGGTCAGACACGCCACGGCGTCTGGCGATTGCCGACGCGCCGTCGGTCAGCATATTGGCTCCGAGCATTATCAGTCCGAGCCCCACAATCAGAAATACGATATCGAGCAGCATGATTCAGATATATTTACAGTAGACGGAACAAAGGTACAAAAATTATCATACACCGATAATATTACTTTTAAAAACCTCGACAAGCACGCAATTGTTATAACTGTAACTACAAATTGTTACGTTTCGACTATGAATATTCGCTTGTTCTGCACATTAGCCGTTGCTTTTGCACTCTGTCTCGGCGCAGAGGCGCAGACCGCCGACACCGTGGTGGCCGCAACGCGGATCGTCGCCTTCGACGGCGACAGCACGACGGGCGTGCCCGTCAATATTGATATCAGCGAGGTCGACCTGATTGACGTCGATCTCAGCGATATAAAACCGGTACACAAATGGATCAGCCCCTATGCCCTGCCATATACCACTCACTCTACCGGGCAAAACTGGCACCGGATGTGGATCAACACAGCCGTGCTGTCAAGTGCCTTTGTAGGCACGCTGTTTGTGCTCGAATGCCTGCCCGAGGACGCCACGTCGTGGAACCGCGCGCAGATACAGCAGACACCGCTCTTCCAGCGGTGGTACCGCAATATTTTCGTACGCAACCCCGAGTGGGACCATGACAATCCCATATTCAACTATGTGCTGCACCCCTATGCCGGCGCCGCCTACTTTATGGCGGCACGCTCGTGCGGATTCAGCTTCTGGGGCTCGATGCTTTATTCTGCCGCCATATCGACTATCGGATGGGAATTCGGCATCGAGGCATTTATGGAGCGCCCGAGTTATCAGGATCTCTTCATCACGCCGGTGGTAGGCAGTCTGCTCGGCGAGCTATGCTATAAAGGCAAGCGAGCCATTGTCAACAACGACTACGAGCTGCTCGGCTCATGGTTTCTGGGCCACTTCGTCTGCTTTCTGCTCGACCCGGTCAACGAGGTCATCGATCTCTTCCGCGACAGCCCCACGCGCGACCTTGTCAAGCAACGCAAAGCACGCCGTGTCGAGGCGAATCTCGTGCCACGGCCCGACGGATTCGCCCTCACAATAACATTCTGACTCGCCGAACGGGCTCTTACAACACAGCACGTATGCCGAGCTCGTAGACGCGCCCCCCGAAACCCGTGACCGTCCCGACGCACACAGCCGACAGCAGCGAGCGATGACGCACCTCCTCGCGGGCAGCCACATTGCTCAGATGCACCTCGACTACCGGAATATTGACGGCAGCCACCGCATCGGCGAGCGCCACCGACGTATGGGTATATCCGCCCGCGTTGAGCACAATCGCGTCGGCACGGACAGCGCCATAGGCTGCCTCATGTATGCAGTCGATCAGATCGCCCTCGTGGTTTGACTGATAATAATCAATCTCGACACCGGCAAACGTGCGCCGCAGCCGCTCGAGTATAGACTCCATCGGCTCGGTGCCATAGATACCGGGCTCGCGCACGCCCAACAGATTGAGATTAGGCCCGTTGACAATCAGTATTCTCATTTTTTCGACACGTCTACCTTTACTGTCGGAGGCAGCTGGTTATTGCGGGTGTCGACAGCGTCGATCACCTCATGGGCCAGATGGGCGAATGCAGCCGCAGTGATTGAGTCTTCAAGCGCGATAGGCCGTCCGGTATCATTATGGTCGCCCACGGCAGCCACGATAGGTATGCTTGCCAGCACGGGCACATTATACTCCTTGGCCATCTTATCGACCGCCTCGTCATTGCCGAAAATATAGTAACGCTCATCGGGATGGAGTTCGGGCGTGAACCATGCCATATTGTCGACCACACCCAGCACCGGCACATTGATCTTGGGCTCGCGGAACATCGCCACACCTTTGCGGGCGTCGGCCAGAGCGACCTCCTGCGGCGTTGTCACCACGATCGCGCCGGTGATGCCGAGGGTCTGCACCAGGGTGAGATGGATGTCGCTCGTGCCCGGAGGCATATCGATCAGGAAATAATCGAGCTCGCCCCAGTCGGCCTGTTCGATCAGCTGTTTCAGTGCGATCGACGCCATCGAGCCGCGCCACAGCACAGCTTTCGAGGGATCGACAAGCAGACCGATCGACAGAAGTTTCACGCCATAACGCTCGATGGGGATGATCAGATTACGGCCATCGACCTCATGCATATACAGCTGCTCGTCTTCTATACCGAACATCTTGGGTACCGACGGGCCGAATATATCGGCGTCAAGCAGACCCACCTTGTACCCCTCACGTGCCAGAGCCACGGCAAGATTGGCGGCAACGGTCGACTTGCCCACACCGCCTTTGCCCGACGATACACCTATTATATTCTTTACACCGGGCAGCACAGGGGCAGCCTCGGCCGGCGACGGATTGGCGGTGCGGGTCTTCACGTTGATATTGCCGACAATATCGACATCGCGGCCCACAAATGTGAGTATCGCATTCTCGGCAGCCTTGACCACCGACTTGATAAACGGATCGGTAGGCTTGTCAAAAACGAGCGAGAACGACACCTTACGGCCATCGATGCGCATATCGTCCTCGACCATATCCATCTCGACAATATTCTTGCCTGTACCTGGATAACGCACCTGACGCAATGCGTCAAGTATCAGATTGGGATATAATGTATTGTCTGTCATGTCTGATTGTTTGTCACAAAGTTAGCAACTTTCCGCCATTTTATAAAGCGTTAGCCGTTTTTAACAGTATGGATCTGCCACTTTTATCAATCCGGGGGACACGACATCATACCGGATTTTCATATGGCTTCTCGATTGCAATCTCGATATAATATATCGGTATTGCGGAATATAACGTCATTCCGGACCCTAAGAGACGATTCGACAATCAATCAGGCGTAGGGCGCCTGCGTCACGACCCGATCGTGTCGATGTAGCCGCGTGAGTAGCTGCGATATGTGTCACGCTCGAAATCGTCATCGGGCTCGGCAAGCTCAGTAGCATGATCGAGACCGAAAGCCAGGTATTTGATGGTCAGGCCGCGGGCCAGCCACTGGCTCTCGTAGTGGGTGCGTATCGAGAGGATGGGGTCGACGAGATCGGAATGATACAGATCGTCGGTATCGACTTCCTTGACCAGACCGTTGAGATCGGCCATGGCACGTGTGTAGGCGTAGAGAAACGGGCTGTCGGTCTTGAGACGCACCATGCCGCCGTCAACGAGCACGCGGCGGTAAAGATCCATGAAGCGGGTCGACGTGAGACGCTTTCGCACCTTCTTCATCTGCGGGTCGGGGAATGTGATCCATATCTCGCTCACCTCACCGGGGGCGAAGAAAGCGTCGAGCAGTTCGATTGAAGTGCGCAGGAAAGCCACGTTTGCCATCGCGAGATCACGCGCACGGGTTGCGCCGGCATGCATCCTGGCGCCCTTGATGTCGATGCCTATGAAATTTTTTTCGGGATAGAGCTGTGCCAGGCCTACGGTATATTCTCCTTTGCCGCAGCCGAGCTCGAGCACAATAGGATTGTCATTGCCAAAGAAATCGCTGTGCCAGCGTCCGCGCAGCGGAAATGAGCCTTCGGCCTTGAGACGGGCAAACGGATACTGGAAGACCAGATCGATGGTCTCCATTTCGGCAAACTTGCTCAGTTTGTTCTTTCCCATAAAAAGTCGATCGCTTACTTGGCCAGTTTGAGGGTAGCGGTGCGGCCGTCGCCCAGCAGGGCCGACACTATGTAGATGCGTGTGCTCATCCCCTCGGTGTCGACACACACCATATCGCTCATCGGCTCGAGGCTCACGAGCAGCACGCCTGCGGTGTCGTAGAGCGAGAGGCGTTCGATCTCGACGCCATCGATCGAAACCTGCAGTTCGTCGCCTACAAAACGGCCGCGCAGTCCGGCCACAGTCTCGGGAATGACTGCGTCGTCGACGCCTGTCACACCCTCTACGATGGTGAATTCTTTCCATTGGTCGGCGGCCTCATAGGCCTCTTTGTCGCCGGTCGGCACATAGAGGATTGCCTTGGGCTGGTCTACGCCGTCCCATACGTTGTCGCCAAGTGCGGGCACACCGTCAGACGATACGGTGAGAGATTTAAGACCTGTCATGTCTTTCATCGCATAGCTGCCGATGCTCTCGACAGTCGACGGCAGTACGAGCGTCTCGACCTGGGTCATATTGGCCAGAGCATAGTCGCCGATATCGGTTGTCTGGGGAGAGAGCATATAGGTGGTGTCCATCTTGGTATCGTCCACATAAGCATAGTCGGGTACGGCTGTAGCTGTGGTCGAGGCACGCATCTCGGTCAACGCAGGGCAATGGAATACGATGCCCTCGCCGACATTGGGCACTGCGCCCATGCGCACCGATACGAGCTCGGGCATTTTGGCAAACGCCCAGTCGCCCACGGTCTGCAGCTGGCGGCAGTTCTCAAGATTTATGTTTTTGAGTCCGGCGGCGGTGAAAGCCTCATCGCCGATCTCAGTCAGCACCGGACCGAATGTGAAATTTCTGAGCGAAGGACAGTCAGCGAACGCACGGTCGCCCACCACGGTCACTTTGTCAGAGCCGTTGACGGTCTGCAGGCCGGTACAGCCGGCAAAGCTGCGCACACCCAGCTCGACATTATTGGTGATGGTCACCGTAGTCAGTTTGGGGCTGCCGGCAAAAGTACCCGAGCCGAGCTCGGCACACGAAACAGTCACACTGGCAAGCTGGGGGCAACCTGTAAACGCGCCGTCGGCCACGGTAACGACCGTCGAAGGCAGGGTGACCGAACGCAGATCAGAGCCGGCAAACGCACCCTCGCCGATCGAGACTGGGGTGACGGGCAGCGTGAGACTCTGCAGTCGTGAACCCGAGAAAACAAATCTGGGTATGGTAGCCTCGGGATATGACACCGAGCCCTTGAGTTTTACGCCGCGGTATGCCTCGATTGTGGCATTGCGCAGGTTAAGACTGGTCAGAGCGGGCATGGCCTCGCTCACGAAATATAGATCGGCTGCATTGATACGGCCCGACAGCACGAGCTCGGTGACACCGTCGGTCGAACTGATGTTGTGCGACAACTGGCCGGCAACCGGATTATTGACAGTCAATGCATTGGCCGCCATAACCGATGTCGCGGCCATCAAAAGAAGAGATATGGTATTTCGAAACATTGCAATGATAATGAAGTCTGTGTCTTTCTGAACCGCGAAGTTACAAAAAAATCACTCGATTAACCGCACAATCGTGCTCGATTTATGATTTTTTATGGCCATATCACACGACTGTGGCCGTTCCCGAAACAGTAATTGAGCGATACGAGCACTCTCAGATTCTTGTATTTTTGCTCGCCGGCCACGGGTATCGACACCTCGGGGATGACAGTCAGCCGTCCGGAGCGCAAGCCGAAACCCGCATGCACGCGCTTCTCGCTCTTGCGATAGTCGGGTATGGTGGTATAGGATGCATGCACGTCTATCGAGCTGTTGAGATCGACCGACGCTCCGAGGCTAAAACAGGTCTTATACTTGTAACCCGAGTCGTAGTGCGGATTGATGCGGCCGATCAGATGCAACACATTCAATGGTGTGAAGTTGACGCCTACCACACCTCCGGCCTGGCGGTAATCGCCGTTCCACGCGGTAGCGCAATATGCCTTTGCCTCATAGCCGAGGCTGCCGAAATCACCGAAATACTCAGCAGACAGGCCTATCTGCTGGAAACCGAATTTCTCTGAGAACAACGAATGGCTGAGAGCCACGCGATAATGGTCGGCAAATGTGTATCCGCCATAAATGAACCGTGTGTTGTGCAGGCCGGCGTCGATTTGCGCGCAAGCGGCGATAATGCTTGATACAGACAGTATCAGCAGAAATATTCGTTTCATAACTGTGATAATAATGATTTGGCAAGAACCTCGTATCCCGCCGCACTCAGGTGCAGGCGGTCTGAATAAAGTGCATAATCGAGTCCGTCACCGTCGACAAACAGCGGATAAACATCGAGATACGTGACGTCGGCACGTCCGGCCACAGCCTCTTTTACGAGGCGGTTCACCTCGCTGATGGTAGGCAACAGACTCACTTCGCCCTTGAAATCCCTGGGCAGGATCGAATAAAGATATGTGTGCCGCGCTCCGAGACCTGTGACCGCATCGACATATCGCGAGACGTATAATTCTATCTCGCTTTGGCTGCCTCTGATACCGGCCATATCGTTTGTGCCTATCATCACCACCGCATCCCGGCCGGCGGCGCGGCCTTTGAGCGACTCGACATAATCGATGCCGGCACCCGACTTGCCGAGATTGACAGTGACATAGCCTGTGAAATACTCGTCGAGATCCCAGCGGGCGATGATAGAATCGCCAACAAAGGTCAGCTCGCTGATATCGTTGTCGTCGCAGGCGCCTGTCGCCAGCAGTGCCACGAGAGCGATCGCCGCCGCTCTCAGGCGGCTGATAATTCCATATGCTTTCATTTAAGTGATATTAGACGGTTTATGACGGTGTCGGTGTATATGGCCGATCCGTTGATATTTATATGATTGCTGTCATAGAACAGTGTGCTGTCGACATCAAACGGGCTCATATGTGTATCGTCCCATACCGTCACGCGCCCGTCATCTATTATAGAACGTATGTTATCGGCAAATCGGGCAGACTCTGATGTCGTGATGCATCGGGGCGGGAAGAATATGATCAGCCGTATGCCGTTGTCGGTGCACAGCCGGGCAAACTCTCTGAGCTGGGCCGCGCGTTCGTCGGTTATGTCGACTATGCCGTTGATGGCAGTGCGGGCGGGGAATGCGGCCGGTATGCCCTTGGCCACAAATCCGTTCAGGCCACTGACTCCGGGCGACACAACGTTATAGAGAAGTATGCGGAACCATGATCCGTTGAGCCGATAGAAGGTCGATTTCAGCAATGCCTTCTTAAATGGCCTGTCGCCATCCATATTCCGGTCAATATCTCCCAGACCGCGGCCATAGTACGGCGCAAGGAATCCGTAGCGGTTGCCTACGCCCTCGTCGCCGAAATTATAGTCGAGCACACCCAGCAGGACTGTCTCGGGGCGATGTCCCCTGTCGAGCATGCACTTGAGCATTGTCATATAGAACGGAAACGCCTGGCCGTTTGACGCGCCATTGTACGCAGTAATGCCCAGACTGTCCTGCACGCGTCTGGTGTCGATGCTGTTGAGACCTACCGAGCTGCCGAGCACAATCAACTGTTCGTCGGCATCATTGATCAGATGGTCGGCCATCACATAGTCGCCTTTGAGCGGATGTCGGGCTGTATAGCTGTCAAACACTATACCGGCCGCTATGTCGATGCACACGACCGTCGCCACCACGCATACTATCCAGATTATCAACTTCTTCATGATCAAAACTGAAAGTATATGAATTGTCCTCCGTCAAACTGGGCGCACAGCAATATGACTATTATCAGCCCGGCTGTCAGCAGGCAACTGCGCAGCCCGGTCGACTCGCACACCCCGTTTCTACCGCCATCCGACCGACGCTCGTTATAAATCTCGATGCACATCAGCAGCACGATCAGCAACAAAGGCAATAATATGGCCGGTTTGCCCTCGCCGTTATAGAGCATTCCACGCGAGGTCGCCATCTTTTTCAGGGCGAGCAATGCGTCTGATATCGTGTTGGCTCTGAAAAACACCCATCCTATCATCATCAGCACAAATGTCACGAATATATTGACCAGCCTGATTATCAGAGGACGTCGTACCGGCGACTTCTTATGCTTGTCCTTTCTGTGCCACACGGTGTGTACGACCTGCAGGCCACCGTGATATGCGCCCCAGGCCACAAATGTGGTGTTGGCTCCGTGCCACAGACCGCTCACTAAAAATGTCACAAACAGATTGAAGCAGTGACGCACACGCGAGCACCGGTTGCCACCCATAGGTATGTAGAGATAATCGGAAAACCACGATGACAACGATATATGCCAGCGGCGCCAGAAATCTTTGACCGAACCGGCCAGATATGGCTGCCTGAAATTCTGCATAAGTCTGAATCCGACGCATCTTGCCGTACCGATGGCTATCAGCGAGTAACCTCCGAAGTCACAGAAAATCTGAAAGGTGAAGAACAGCGTGGCCAGCATGATAGACGTGCCGTTGTGCATGGCTATATTGCCATATACAGCATCGACATAAGGCGAGACGGCATCGGCGATGCACAGTTTCATGAAATAGCCGAGCACCATCAGTCTCAGACCCCTGATCACCTCCTGTCCGTCAAAGCGGTGGCGGTCATGGAACTGGGGCAGCAGATTCTTTGCACGCTCTATAGGGCCCGCGACAAGCTGCGGAAAAAATGCCACAAACAGCAGATAGGTCGACAGACTGCGTTCGGGCTTTATCGTACCGCGATAAACATCAATGGTATATCCTACGGCCTGGAATGTGAAAAAAGATATGCCCACGGGCAGCAGCAACTCAAACTGCGGTATCGCGATGGCGATATGCAGCGCGGCCAGGGCATCTGTGATCAACGATGAGATGAACCCCAGATACTTGAAGACAAACAGGATGCCGAAGTTCACCGTCAGACATGTCGTCAGTATCATCTTGCGCCTGGCGGCATAGCGGTGCATCAGCATGCCGCAGCCCCATGTAGTCACCGACGAAAACAGTATCAGCAATGCAAACCGCGGATCCCAGTTCATATAGAAATAGTAGCTTGCCAACAGCAGAAACGGATTGCGCCATTTCGTCGGCAGCAGCCAGTAGACGACCGCCACTATAGGAAAGAATACTATGAATGCCAATGAGTTGAAGAGCATGTCGCCGTATGTTGTTTATCGTTCGCAGACAGGTGGGTGCTTATTGTTATCAGACAGGCCCTGAGATAAAAAGCAATGTCTTTCCGTCTCCTTAGGCCCCGACTGTTTTATTAATCCTGTACAAATATATTAAGATTTAACGACTTGTGCAAACCGCCGGTATCTCACAGCTCGACCCGGTGAGCGGTGACGGGGGTGCCCATAAAGAGGGCGGCCTGATCGGCAAAACGGTCGGCTTGCTCGGTGGTGAGATAGCCGGTGACGCCGCCTCGGGTGATACGTGTGTCGATCTCGGGATGGCGTCGCAGATAATCGGTCAGCGAATCGGCCACGATAGAGCCCTGGCTGAGAATGGTCACTCCATCCGGAACATATCGGCGTATCTTATCGATAAGCAACGGATAGTGGGTGCATCCGAGGATTATTGTATCGATCTGCGGATCGGCCTCCATGAGTCCGTCGATGTATTTGCGCACAAAATAGTCGGCGCCGGGGCCGTCAGCCTCACGGTTTTCGACGAGCGGCACCCACATGGGGCACGGACGTGCTGTGGTGGTGAAATCGGGATACAGTTTGGCGATTTCTATATCATACGACCCTGACGCTACCGTGCCAGGCGTGCCGAGCAGACCTATATGGCCGTTACGCGATATCCGGCCGAGAGCCTCGACAGTCGGGCGGATGACACCGAGCACGCGGCGCGACGGATCGAGACGGCCGAGATCGTTTTGCTGTATTGTACGCAGGGCCTTGGCCGACGCCGTGTTGCAGGCAAGTATGACCAGATGGCATCCCTCGGCGAACAGTCTTGTGACAGCATCGAGTGTAAACCGGTAGACAAGCTCAAACGAACGGCTGCCGTAAGGGGCGCGGGCATTGTCGCCAAGATAGAGATAATCTGCGTCGGGGATTGCCCGGCGCAGATCTCTCAGTATGGTAAGGCCGCCGTAGCCCGAGTCGAAAACACCTATCGGCCCGGGCTGCGTCGGCAGCTTGATATTGTGTGGCAGGGTCAAGATCAGAGTCTCTCTTTGATGGCTTTGGTCTCGGCCTCGTAGCCGGGCTTCTCGAGCAGGGCGAACATATTGCGCTTGTAAGCCTCTACACCCGGCTGATTGAACGGATTGACGTCAAGGATGTAGCCGCTGATGCCGCATGCCACCTCGAAGAAGTAGATCAGCTGGCCCAGGCAGCACTCGCACAGGCCCGGCAGCACAATGCGCATATTGGGCACACCGCCGTCTACGTGGGCGATGCGTGTGCCCAGCTCGGCCATTTTGTTGACCTCGTCTACACGTTTTCCGGCCAGATAGTTGAGGCCGTCAAGGTTGTCGGCGTCAGAGGGGATGCGCACCTCGTGGGCCTGCTTCTCGACAGAAATCACGGTCTCGAAGATGGTGCGCTCGCCATCCTGGATCCACTGGCCCATCGAGTGCAGGTCGGTCGAGTTGTCGACAGCTGCGGGGAAAATACCCTTGTGATCTTTGCCCTCGCTCTCGCCGTAAAGCTGTTTCCACCATTCGCCGAAGAAATGGAGCTTGGGGTTGTAGTTGACAAGGATCTCGATCTTTTTGCCTGCGCGGTACAGGGCATTGCGGGTCATGGCATAGACCATAGCCGATGTATCACTGCCGTTGAGGGTAGCCTCTTCGATGGCAGCGGCGCCGGCCACAAGCTTCTTGATGTCGTATCCGGCCACTGCGATGGGCAGCAGACCTACGGGAGTGAGCACCGAGAAGCGGCCGCCCACATTGTCCTCGATCACATATGTCTTGTAGCCTTCGGTGTCGGCCAGTGTGCGCAGCGCACCGCGTTTTGCGTCTGTGACAGCCACGATGAGCTTGCCGGCGGCCTCACGGCCTACCTGAGCCTCGAGCTGTGCCTTGAGCAGACGGAATGCGATCGCAGGCTCGGTCGTCGTACCTGATTTAGAGATGACGATGATGCCGAAACGACGGCCTTTGAGATACTCCTGCAGCTCGTAGAGATAATCCTCGCCGATATTCTGGCCGGCGAAAAGGATCTGCGGGCCTTTGTTGACACCCATCGAGTTGCCCAGAGCCTCAAGCACGGCCTTGGCGCCCAGATAGCTGCCGCCAATACCGATGCACACCACTACGTCGCAGTCGCGGCGCAGGGCTGCGGCCGTCGCGTTGATATCGTCGAGCAGAGCGTCAGATGTGTCGGTGGGGAGTTTGAGCCAGCCCAGGAAGTCGTTGCCTGCGCCGGTGCCTTTGACAAGCTTTTCGAGGCCTGCCTGGGCAGCGCCTTTGAGTGCGTCTATATCGGCCTGAGATACAGTGCCGAGCACGTCTTTGATTTCGAGTTTAATCTTATCCATATTGAAAATTGTATCCGATGCGCAAAGATACAAAAAATTCCCGGATAGATGTCGCCGATAATATGTATATTTGCAAAACCATGAGGCTCGGTATGCGCGAAATATTCGGAGTGGCTGCCCCTGCGGTGTGCGAATGCTGCGGGCGTGGGCTCGTGGCCGGCGAACGCTCGGTATGCGCCCATTGTCTGGCCGAGATCGACATAGCCCTGCCCGCAGGGAGTGTATCTGACGAGTTGCGCGAACGTCTGCACCCGCGCACGGCTCCGATCGTGGCTGTCTCGACCTGGGCCTATTATACTCACGACTCGGTAGTCGGCCGGCTGATACGGCTTGGAAAGTATGATGACCGGCCCGACATCATTGACCGTCTCGCAGGGCTTTATGCCGCCGAGCTTGACCGTTGCGGCGTCGCGGCCGATGTCGACGTGCTGATGCCCGTGCCCATGCACTGGCTCAAACGGCTCATACGAGGATACAATCAGACCGAGGTGCTCGCCGCCACCCTCGGCGCACGTCTCGGCATACCTGTGGGCGACAATCTGCGGGCCTGTCGGTTGCGCCGACGTCAGGCCACGCTCCACGGCACTGACCGGCACCACGGCGCCGACGGCGCCTTCACGGTCAGTCATCCCGACGATCTCGCAGGCCTGCACGTGGCCGTGGTCGACGACGTCATCACCACCGGAGCCACGGTCTCGGCCGCAATCGCGGCTCTGATGCCTGCCGCGCCGCGGGCCATATCGGTGCTCGCACTTGCCGCCACGCCACTAAGATAAAGGCTCGACGCAGGCCGCACTTTCAATTTTTAATCGTAAATTTGCAGGGTCATGATCAAATTTCTCGACATACAAAAAATCACAGCCCTCAGAGGCGACGAAATCAACGAGGCCATAGCCCGTACGGTCAACTCGGGCTGGTATCTGCAAGGCCGCGAGAATGCCGGTTTCGAGGCCGAATATGCCCGGTTTATCGGCACAGAGCATGCCGTAGGATGTGCCAACGGCCTCGATGCCCTCATCCTCATCTTCCGTGCCTATATCGAGATGGGGCTACTCAAGCCGGGCGACGAAGTGATCGTGCCGGCCAACACCTATATCGCGTCGATCCTCTCTATCACCGAAAACGATCTCGTGCCGGTGCTCGTCGAGCCCGACATCAACACATGCCAGATAGACCCCACGCTCATCGAGAGCGCGATAACCGGACGCACACGTGCCGTGCTCATCGTACATCTCTACGGGCGGTGCGCCTACAACAATACGATCGCAGACATATGCCGGCGCCACAATCTGCTGTTGATCGAAGACAACGCCCAGGCCCACGGATGCCGTTATGGCGACCGACGCACAGGCTCGCTCGGCCATGCCGCCGCACACAGCTTCTATCCCGGCAAGAATCTCGGGGCTCTCGGCGACGGAGGAGCGGTCACCACCGACAATCCCGAGCTGGCGCGCACCGTGCGCGCGCTGGCCAATTATGGCTCTGAGCGGAAGTATATATTCAGCTACATAGGCCGCAACTCGCGTCTCGACGAGATACAGGCCGCCGTGCTGCGTGTCAAGCTGCCATATCTCGACGATGACAACCGCCGCCGCCGCGAGATAGCACGCATGTATGCCGACGGCATCAATAATCCGGCGGTGACCCTGCCGATGGCCGACGACGGCACCGACTGCGTATATCACATCTTTCCCGTTCTGGCCGACGGCCGCGACTCGCTGCAGGAGTGGCTCGACGAAAACGGCGTGCAGACAATCATACACTACCCCGTGCCGCCTCATCGCCAGAAATGCTATGCCGAGTGGGCCGGCCGCTCATATCCCGTCACCGAACTTATACATGAGCGCGAGCTCTCGCTACCGATTTCGCCCGTACTTACCGACGACGAGGTGCGCCGCGTGATCGACCTTGTCAACGCATGGCGCCCCTGATCAGACACATACGTTCGCTGGCATCGCGTTTTGCCCGGGTCGATCTGGTCAAGGTCTTCTCGATCACATCGCTCTCGACACTCGTGCGCATGTGCACCGGGCTGATCAGTGTCAAGGTCGTGGCCGCCATCATAGGGCCGGCAGGTGTGGCAATGCTCGGCCAGTTCGGCAACTTCGTATCAATCATCCTCTCGATCGCGTCGGGCGGCATCAACTGGGGCATCACCAAATATGTCTCGGAGTATCGCCACGACCGCGACACGGTGGCGGCCTACATATCGACAGCCCTGCGCATCACCATGATATGCACACTGCTGAGCGCCATCATCATGATCGTGCTGCATCGCCGGCTGGCGGCGCTGGTCATGCTGTCGGCCGACTACGGATACGTATTCCTCATCTTCGGCTTCACGCTGCTGCTCTACTCGGTCAACAACCTGCTGCTGTCGATCATCAACGGCTATAAGGAGTTCCGTAAATTCGTGGCCGTCAACATAGCCAACAGCATCGTCGGGCTGCTCTTCACCGTATTGCTTGTGTTTACATGGCAGCTGCGCGGCGCGCTCATCGCCACCGTCACCTATCAGAGCGTGGTGCTCTTCGTCACCGTGGGCATGCTGCGCAAGACTCCGTGGTTCCGGCCCGGAATGTTCAGTCAGCGGCTGTCGCGCGCGATAGCCTCAAAATACTTCCGCTATACGCTGATGACCGCCACTACGGCTCTCACGCTGCCCGTCACCCAGATGCTGCTGCGCGGCTATGTCATAGCCGAGATATCGCCTGTCGAGGCCGGATGGTGGGAGGGCATGACACGCATCTCGTCGATGTACCTGCTCGTGATCACCTCGTCGCTCGGGGTCTACTTTCTGCCACGGCTCAGCGAGATACACGACCGGCTCGAGCTGCGGGCCGAGCTGATCCGCGCCTACAAGATCATCCTGCCCGTGCTGCTCGTGGGCTGCGTGGCCATATATCTGCTGCGCCACGTGGTGATATGGCTGCTCTTTACCGACGCTTTCGCCCCTATGCAGGGCCTGTTCGGCTGGCAGCTCGCCGGCGACTTCTTCAAGATCTCAAGCTGGATACTTGCCTATCAGATGATAGCCAAGGCCATGACCCGCACATTCATCATCACAGAGATCGCGTCTTCGGCCTCCTTTCTCGTGCTCGGCTACCTGTTTGTGCGCCTCGACGGCATCACGGGGCTATGTCAGGCCTATCTGATCAACTATATCATCTACACCGTCACCATGCTCGTCATATTCCGCAAGACTCTGCGGCGATAGCGGCTCGGGGCGGCTGTTTTGCCGGCGATCGCCCGGCATCAGTTCTCGATGCGCAGCTGTATGCCGTTGAGTTTGCGGTAAAGATCAAGGGCATAGACATCGGTCATGGCGCTGACATGATCGAGCACGGCCTGCAGCCGCCCGTATAGTGTGGGGGCCTGCACGTCATACTGGTCGGGAAATTTGGCGAGCAGCAGACGCGAGTAGTTCAGTTCGGGGTGCAGCACGGCATCGGTAAGTTTCTCGAGCAGGAAAGTGATGATGCGGTTGCCGGCCAGCTCTATATCGACAACGTCGCCCGAGCGGTATATCTTATCGCACGACAGGCGGTTGCATCGGGCGTAGCCCTCGCGCTCGCGGGCCGGGATATGATCGAGCAGCGAGCCCGTCATCTTGCCGGCCATGATGAGTGGCTCGCACTCGACAAAGGCGGCGGCACAGCACTCGACAAGGCGCCCGATGACACAAGACCGCAGATAAGCGACCTTCTCGTTCGGATCGCTGACCGTATCCATCACCGAGATTATACGGGCGCGCCGGTCATCGTCAAAATAGGCGAGCATCACATCGATCACCTCGCGGGTCGACACTATCTTCAGTTTATGGGCATCCTCGATGTCCATTATCTCATAACAGATGTCGTCGGCCGCCTCTACGATATATACGAGCGGATGCCGGGCATAGCGAACCTCGCCGTCAGGTCCGGGCTGCGGGATCAGACCGAGCTCGCCGGCTACCTTGACGAAGTCATCAAGCTCGCTGGTGAAGAATCCGAATTTATTTTTGGTCGCCAGCCGTGCCTCGAACGGATATTTTACTATCGAGGCCAGCGTCGAGTAGGTCATGGCGAATCCTCCGCGGCGGCGGCCCTTGAACTGATGGGTGAGAACGCGGAATGCATTGGCGTTGCCCTCGAAGTGTGTCAGATCGGCCCATCGCGCCGGTTCGAGCACATGTTCGAGCGATCGGCCGGCTCCCTCGCTGAAGAAAGTCGAGATGGCCTTCTCGCCCGAGTGACCGAAAGGCGGGTTGCCGAGGTCATGGGCCAGACATGCGGCGGCGACAATGTCGCCGAGATGGTCGAACGTCTCCGGACGCTCGGCGCCATCATAGCGCCGGCGCAACGCGCCGGCGACAGTATCGGCCATCGACTTGCCCACACACGACACCTCGATCGAGTGGGTGAGACGGTTGTGCACAAAGATGCTGCCCGGCAGGGGGAAGACCTGGGTCTTGTTCTGCAGACGGCGGAAAGGCGACGAAAAGACCAGGCGGTCGTAGTCGCGGCGGAAGTCGGTGCGGATGCCGTTCTTGTGCGGATCGTGGTAATCTTCGAGGCCGAATCGTTTGTCACATATCAGCCGGGGCCACTGCATGATGTTATTATCCATAACCTTGAGAGGAAAAAGACAGGCCCGAATAGCTTGTGCTACCGGGCCTGTGAAGTTTTGTTATGACTGTGAGATCAGATCAATCGCCGAAGCCCTGGATAAATTCGAGGCTGTTGTTCTCGATCTTCTCTTTGCCGAGGAGCATGGGGAAAAGGTTCTCCATACGCTGCAGACGGTAGGTCGAGATGCCGAGGGCACGGTTGAACTGGTTTGAATACTCCTCGAAGTTGTACTCGCGGCCCGAGTTGTCGGCACCGGTCACAACGAATACCACGACGGCATTGTTACCCTTCAGGGGGCCTACGACCTTGCCCTGCTCGGCAGCGGCCACAGCACCCTGCAGCGCGCTCTCGCCGAAGCCGATCGAAGCGAGCATGGGAGAGGTGAACATTGCGTCGCCGGTCTGAGGCTCGACCTCCATGACTTTGGCATATCCGGCCACATCTTTGGCTTTGCCGGCATAGCGGTCTACGAGCACTTTGGCCTTGGCGTTGCGGGTTGCCTTGGCGTTGACCTGTTCGGCGATGAGGTCGGCATCGAAGGGCAGATACTCGCCGTCATAGATATTCTTGACAGCAGCGGTGAGCAGATAGGTCTGCTTGTTGTCCTGGAAGACGGGCATCACCTGACCGCGTTTGGCGTTCATGAGCCATTTCACAGCCGAGCGAGAGTCGGGAGCCGATCCTACGTGGGGAGTCGACGAGCTCACGAAACCGCTGAGCAGGGTGTAACCGGCGGCGGCGGCGTTGGCCTTGAAGTCGTCGGCCGACGAGTTGTTCGACACGAATGTATGCAGGTCGCTTGACAGCTGCGACAGTGTCTCCTGCGAGGGATCGACGGTGTAGTCGATCAGAGCGAGCTCATAATAGGGCACGGCCGAGTGGCGGGCGTTTATACGGTAGAGGGTGCTGACGGGCTGGCCCTGTACTGTATCGCTGAGGATAAATGCCTGGCCGAGAGCGTTGGTGGTGAGTGCCTCCTTGATGCGGGCGGGGATGCCGGGGGCTGCGAGCGAGGTCCATACGCTGTCCTGGCCCTGCACGGTCTGCTGGTCGACGAGCTCGTCGAACTTGGCGCCTGCGTTGAGACGGGCAAGCAGCGAGTCGAGGGGAGCCTGGTCGGCGCGGCCGATCATGGTGAGGTTGATCGAGTCGATCTCGTTGGTGACGCTGAGCAGCTTGGCCAGGGTGTATGTGTCGCCCATGTTCGAGAGGATGACAGCCTGACCCACTTTGGCGCTGTCGACAAATTGCTTGAGGCGGTTGTCGGTGATACGGCCGCGGGTGGTCGATGTGGTGTTTACGACAAATTTGCTGTCGGCGGCCACAGTGGCTGTACCTTCCTCGTTGTTGAGGGTGACAAGAGCGTTCTCCACAGCCTGCTGGCCTGCGAGGCGGTCGGCCTGCGAGGGCTCGATGCGCACCATGATGTAGTCGATCGAGCGTACGGGCTCCTGCAGACGGTACATCTCGCGGTCTTCCTCCCAGGCGGCGCGACGGTCATTGTCGGTGACGGTCACGTCCTTGTCGGCCACGGTAGAATAGTCTTTGGTGGCGTAGGTGATGTGACGGGTGGTGGCCACGTCGTTATAGAGGGTGCGGGCGTCGAGCTCGTTGGCGGTGAAGAGGCCGGCCACCAGACGGCCGAATTTCTCTTGCATCAGAGCTTCCTCGAGGCCGCGCTCCTGGGCTGCCCACAGCTGCTGCAGCTGATCGCCGATCTCGGCGGGCAGACCGTATTTGGCAGGATTCATCATTGCGTCATAGACGGCTGCGCCCGAGGGGTTGGGGATGCCGAGACGCTGCGACATGACCATGATGAACTGCTGGGCGGCGGGATGAGGCACGGCGCCTGTCATAGCCTCTGAGATCTCACTGTCGGTGACAGTGATGCCGAGGTCTTTGTACTCTTGTTCGAGCATTTTCTCGAAAAGAATCTGACGCAGCACCTGCTGCGACATTTCGTCGTTGTCGGGCGTCTGCTGCTGGTTGCGCTGTTGCTCGTTGAGCTGCTCCATGCGGCTCTGATAGTCGTGATAGTCTACCTTTGCGCTACCGGCCTTGGCCATGGTAGTGCCCGAGCCGAAGTATGTACGGCCCGAGGTGAGGAAGTCTCCGAGGATGAAAGCAAGGAGCGCCACGATAATGATGACGAACAGCAGCACTGACTTGCTTCGGATTTTTTCAAGAGTTGCCATTGATTTATTTAGCGTTTTAAATTATTTTTCCAGTGAAATGTGCATATAAGCGCACAAAGATACGCTATTTCCGCCAAATATAAAAATAAAGTGTGTGAAAAATGCGGCAAGGCCGCTATTGCGGCCTTGCTGTTGATGCGGTTTCTGCGATTTTGCTTGTTATTTGATACCGAAAGCCTCGCGCACGGCATCGACGGCATCGAGTTTCTCCCATGTGAATAGCTCGACCTCGCGGGTGATGGTAGGCGAGTTGAACGCCGTGAATGTCTTGGTGACCGTGCGCGGTGTGCGGCCCATGTGGCCATAGGTGGCCGTCTCGCGGTAGATCGGAGCACGCAACTTGAGACGGCGCTCGATGGCATGCGGGCGCATATCGAATATCTCGGCTACCCGGCGCGAGATCTCGCCATCGCTCATGTCGACTTTGGCCGTGCCGTATGTGTTGACACACAGGCTGACGGGTTCTGCCACGCCTATGGCATATGACACCTGCACCAATGCCCGCTCGGCCACACCGGCGGCAACGAGGTTTTTGGCTATATGACGGGCCGCATACGCTGCCGAACGGTCGACCTTGCTGGGGTCTTTGCCCGAGAATGCGCCGCCGCCGTGGGCGCCGTGGCCTCCGTAGGTATCGACGATGATCTTGCGGCCGGTCAGGCCGGTATCGCCGTTAGGGCCGCCGACCACAAACTTGCCCGTGGGATTGACCAGCAGCTTCACGTCTTTGCCAATGAGCGCCTTGACGCTGTCAGGCAGCTGATCTGCCACACGGGGCAACAATATCTCGGCCACATCGCGCGCGATGATCTGCTGCATGCGCTCGTCGCACTCGGCTTGTGTCAGGCCCGACTCGCCGGGGGTGACAAATTCATCGTGCTGGGTCGAGATGACGATGGTATCTACACGCACGGGGCGTCCCTCGGGAGTATATTCGACAGTCACCTGGCTTTTTGAGTCAGGACGCAGATACGTCATGTCTACACCCTCGCGGCGTATTGCGGCCAGCTCTTTGAGCAGGGCGTGGCTCAGCGCCAGCGTCACGGGAATGTAGAGCGGGGTCTCGTCGGTGGCATAGCCGAACATCATGCCCTGGTCGCCGGCACCCTGCTCTTCGGCGCTTGCCCGGTCGACACCGCGGTTGATGTCGGGGCTCTGCTCGTGCACGGCCAGCAGCACACCGCACGACGTACCGTCGAATCCCAGCTCAGAGCGGTCATAGCCCACCGTGCAGGCCACCTCGCGTGCTATATTCATTATATCTATATAGGCCTCAGAGCGTATCTCACCTGCCACGATTATCTGGCCGGTGGTCACCATTGTCTCGCAGGCTACCTTTGACTGCGGGTCGCGGGCGAGGAATTCGTCGAGGACGGCATCTGAGATCTGGTCGGCCACTTTGTCGGGATGGCCCTCCGATACTGATTCTGATGTGAAGAGATAGTTCATCTTACTTTGCGATAATTTTTTAATACGATAATAAAAAAAGCCGCACTTTCCGGCGGGAAGATGCGGGCGATTCGGCTAAGTGCGTGGCGCCACAAGGCGTCACCGGCACATGCAAAGTGCGATATTGCAGTATTTTAGCATTTTTTCGTGTGGTTGCAAGCAGCCAAATCTGTCCACAATTACACCGCAAAGATACAAATTTTTAGGTTCACAGCCAAATATCGGCCGTAAACTTATGCACATTAATTCAATTTATCGTACCTTTGACCCTTATACAATTATTTGATTTTGCCATGAAAAAAACACTACTGCTAACCCTGACGCTCGCCGCAGCATCGGTCTGCGCGGCCGCCGACATCACCGACCCCGACTGGCAATATGTCGACGCCCGGGAGCTGCGCATCATCAACAAGGGATTCGACGACACGGCCCGCGACTACTGGCGCATACCGGCCTATCTGCAAGACAGTGTGCGTTCTACACTGTGGGAACGCCAGCAATGCTCGGCCGGCATAGGCGTGCGGTTTGCAACCGACTCGCGGCGCATAGGCGTAAAATACCAACTGCTGCTCAACACCCACATGATACACATGGCCGACACCGGTCTCAAGGGCACCGATCTATATATACTCGAGGGCGACTCGGTGTGGCGTCACGTCAACACCAACCGCCCCTATGTCAAAGACGACTCGACACGCATGGTCGAGTCGACATATGTACAACGTCTCGACGGCGGCATGCACGAGTATATGGTCTATATGCCGCTGTATGACGGCGTGGAACGCCTGTGGATCAAGGTCGACAGCGGAGCCGTCATAACCCCCGGCCGGCCCGACATCATCGACCGCGACCGGCGCATCGTGGCCTACGGCACCAGCATCATGCAGGGCGGATGCGCCTCGCGCTCAGGCATGGCCTCGACCAACATCATCGGCCGCGAACTCAATGCCGAGGTCATAAACCTGGGATTCTCCGGCGACGGCAAGATGGACAACTGCATGGCCCGGGCTATGGCCACCATCGACGACGTCGATCTGTATATCCTCGACCCGGTGCCCAACTGCACCGAGATGATGTGCGACACGCTCACCTACGATTTTGTCAGGATACTGGCCGATGCCCGGCCTCACACACCGATACTTATGGTCGCCGGCCCGATTTATCCATATGCTCGCTACGACTCGCACTTCGGCGAATATCTGCCGGCAAAGAACGCCGCATTCCGCCGCAACTACGACCGGCTCGTCGCCGACGGCTACACCAATATATATTATATAGACTCTGACGGCATGGATGGCGTCGAGGACGATGGTACCGTCGACGGCATCCATCTCACCGACCTCGGGTTCAGACACTATGCCGACCATCTGCTGCCCGAGATAAGGCGTATCCTCGGGTGGTGACACCAAAAAATACCGATTTTTGGGTATTGTCGTCCCGACGAGCATGCCCTACCTTTGTATCAGTAATTTGACACGCCAAATTATACGGAAATTGTTTTGTTTTTAAGAGAGGCCGCGACACATTTCAGTCGCGGCCTCTCTTGACTTAAAATCTTCAGGAAAATTTGGCTTTTGTCCATTTTTACGAGTTTTCTTATAAATAATACAGGATTTGACATCTTGTTAACATATCTTAACTGAAATCTCTTGCATAATCACACTTTTGGCCTTAACTTTGCATCGATAAAACAAGGGTTTTGTGTTAAACCCAAGTTTTTGACATCAACAGAAAGCATTAGGAAAACCCCAATTCAATTTAAAGTTAAGGAAATCCCAAAATCGTCTCTTTGTGAAAAGCGACGATTTTTTTATTATATACCTACCGTAGCTCCATAAAATTTATCCACCTTTTGGTCGATTCCGCCAAAAGTTGAGCAGACGGCCTGTCGGCGCCTTAACTTTGCACAAAAATCAACCGATCTATGATACGCATCTTCACCACAGCAGCCCCGCAGCTCACATTCACAAGCCGTCCCGTACGGCTTGACGACACGCTTGCCCCCGGCCGTACGCTCAGCGACATCGAGCGGTCGGCCATCGTGCGC
>JAUNGA010000106.1 GCA_030524765.1 Bacteroidales bacterium
ACTCTTTCTATAACTGGATAATGTTTAACCCGTCCAACTTTTTGGGGTCACTTCAGCCGGCCGCTGCAGGCGTTTTTTATTTTATATTTCGATCGAAATTTGTTAATTTTGTCGGAATAAACGATACACACCGTTTTATGCTTACATACAAGAATCATCTCAAGACACTCGTGCTGCCCGAATACGGCCGCAACATACAGAATATGGTCGACCATTGCCTGACCATCGAAGACCGCGACAAGCGCACCCGTTGCGCACGCTCGATCATCGACGCGATGAGCATACTGTTTCCCGCCCAGGGCGACCGCCAGGCCTACCGCCGCAAGCTGTGGGACCATCTGGCTATCATGAGCGGCTTCAGGCTCGACGTCGACCTGCCCTTCGAGCTGCTGCACTCCGAGGCTCTCGCCGAGGCTCCGTGCCCGCTCACTCCGGCCAACCACCGCATCAACCGCCGCCACTATGGCCACAACCTCGAGGTCATGGTGCGTGCGGCCGCCGAGATGCCCGAGGGCGACGAACGCGACGAGCTGGTGATGCTGCTGGCCAATCACATGAAAAAGCTGCTGCTGGCGGTCAATCCCGACGGTGTCGACGATGTGAAGGTATTCAAAGACCTCTACGAGATGACCGACGGTGCCATACGTCTCGACCCCGACACCACCCGTCTGCACGAGTTCAAGATCATCGCACCGCCCAAGACCAAGAAGAAACGCAAAAGATGATACGCCGCAGCGACATCACACCAATCGGCGACATACACAAGCCGCACGGCATACGCGGCGAGCTGTCGGCCACGCTCGACGAGGGTATCGACCCGCGCGAGCTGCGTTGCATCGTGCTTGACATCGACGGCATTTATGTGCCGTTCTTCATAGGTGCGGCACGTGAGCGCGGCACCGAGAGCTGGCTGATAAAGATCGACGGCATCGACGACGAAAAGGCGGCGATGCGTCTGGCACGGCATGAAATCTTCGCGATGGCCGACGAGGTGGCCGATGATGACGACAACGGCGACGGAGTGCATCTCTACGACCTGATAGGATACGAGCTCACCGACGCCGAAGGCACCCCCGTGGGACGTATCGCCGACATAGACGACTCGACGGCCAACGTGCTGCTGACGGTCGAAACCGCCGACGGACGCGACATATTCATACCTTTTGCCGACGAACTGCTCACCGCCCTTGACCCCGAGACGCGCACGGCCGCCCTCGACCTGCCTGACGGACTGATCAACCTAAATGACTGACAACATGACTATGGAATTTGACGAAACCGACGCTATACGCTACATACGCGAGCATATCGACACCGATACCTCGGCACGATATGACGACGACGAGCTGCTCAACCTCATCGACATCGTATATGATTATTACGAGGCCAACGGCATGCTCGACATTGACCTTGGCGACGACGATGACGATGACGAGCTCGACATCGACGACCTGATGAATTATGTGACCCGCATGCTGCGCAAGGACCGCGCCAGCAAGCTCACACCCGAGGACGCCCGTCCGATGGTCGAGGCTTATCTCGACTACGAGGACTCTCTCGACTGACCCACGATCATGCCAACCATATAATCTCTCCACCATATGTTTATGCGAAAATCACTCACCTCTATCATACTGGCCGCGACGATGATCGCGATGCCCGTCGCAGCCGTAGCCCAGGCCGACGCAGACCGTACGCCCGACGCGCTTGAGATGAGCATCGACGAGAACATCGCCACCCCGGCCGTGCCGTCAAAGGCACGCACCTATGTGCGCACCGCCGTCGACCAGCTGCGGCGCATGCTGCTGCGCTCGGGAATGTCGGTCGAGAGCATGCGCGACGGCGAGGTGCTCGAGATCACCTTGAGCTGCACGTCGCTCTTCGCTCCGGGTGCCACAGACCTCAAGAAATCAGGCACCGACCTGCTCAAGCCACTCGCCACAGTGGTGCGCGAGCCGTCAAAATACAAGGTTCTGGTAGCCGTACACACCGACGACACCGGCGACACCATGTATGCCGACTCGATCACAGCCGCCCGCGCCAATGCCATCGACGACTGCCTGTGGACCATGGCCGGCGAACGCGACACCAACGTAGTGCCCTACGGGCTGGGGCGCGACGAGCCACGCGTGCCCAACAATTCGCGTTCGAACCGCGAGATCAACCGCCGCGTCGAGATCTACATAGTGCCCGACGACGGACTGCTCGAGATGGCAGGCGTGCGACGCAAAAAGTGACCCCAAAACCAGAATATCATATAAATCAATCATAACATCATTACCCCGATATGGCAATCGAACTCAAAGGCCTGACCAAGCGTCAGGACAATTACTCGCAATGGTACAACGAACTGGTCGTAAAAGCCGACCTGGCCGAGCAGTCGGCCGTGCGCGGATGCATGGTCATCAAACCCTACGGCTACGCAATCTGGGAGAAGATGCAGCAGACACTTGACCGCATGTTCAAGGAGACCGGCGTCAAAAACGCCTACTTCCCCCTGCTGATTCCAAAATCGTTTCTCTGCCGCGAGGCCGAGCACGTCGAGGGCTTTGCCAAGGAATGTGCCGTCGTGACCCACTACCGCCTCAAAAACGACCCCAACGGCAAGGGTGTCATCGTCGACCCCGAGGCCCGGCTCGAGGAGGAGCTCATCGTGCGTCCCACCTCTGAGACTATCATCTGGGGCACTTATAAAAACTGGATCCACTCGTGGCGCGATCTGCCACTGATCACCAACCAGTGGTGCAACGTGATGCGCTGGGAGATGCGCACCCGCATGTTTCTGCGCACATCTGAATTTCTCTGGCAGGAAGGCCACTGCGCCCACGCCACAGCCGAGGAAAGCGAGGCACGCACCGTGCAAATGATCAATCTCTACGCCGAGTTTGCCCGCAAATACATGGGCCTGCCCGTGATCATCGGTGTCAAGACAGCCAACGAGCGCTTTGCCGGCGCCCTCAACACCTACACCATCGAGGCCATGATGCAAGACGGCAAGGCCCTGCAGTCGGGCACATCGCACAATCTGGGCCAGAACTTTGCCAAGGCCTTCGACGTGACATTCGCCAACAAAGACAACCAGCCCGAGTATGTCTGGGCCAACTCATGGGGCGTGTCGACCCGACTGATGGGCGCCCTGATCATGGCCCACAGCGACGACAACGGCCTGGTGCTGCCGCCCCACCTCGCCCCGATACAGGTGGTGATCGTGCCTATCTACAAAAACGCCGAGCAGCTGGCCAAGATCACCGAGGCCGTCATGCCTATCACCGAGCGTCTGGCCGAGCTGGGCGTGAGCGTAAAATATGACGATGCCGACAACCGCCGCCCCGGATTCAAATTTGCCGATTACGAGCTCAAGGGTGTGCCCGTGCGTCTGGTGATCGGTGCCCGCGATCTCGAAAACGGTACCGTAGAGGTGATGCGTCGCGACACACTCGAGAAAGAGACCATGCAGCTGGCCGGCATAGCCGACAATGTGGCATCGCTGCTCGAGGAAATTCAGGACAACATCTATCAGAAAGCCCTCAAGATGCGCGACGCGCGCATCATCAAGTGCGACTCTTACGACGAGTTCAAGGAGAAGATCGAAGACGGCGGCTTCTTCCTGTGCCACTGGGACGGAACCACCGAGACCGAGGAGCGCATCAAGGCCGAGACCAAGGCCACGATCCGCTGCATTCCGCTCGACGGCGAGGAAGAAGAGGGAGTGTGCATGGTCACGGGCCGTCCCTCAAAGCGCCGTGTGATCATAGCCCGTGCATATTAACAGTCTGTCAAAGAAATCATGACACCACCCCGTCTGGCCATTGTCGTGCCGTGCTACAACGAGCAAGAGGCGCTGCCCGCGTCGCTCAAGACCCTGCTGGGCCTGCTCAACGACATGACCGCTGCCCGCGCCGTTGCCGACGACTCATATATAATGTGTGTCGATGACGGCAGCCGCGACCGCACGTGGCAGATCATCGCCGAGGCCCACAATGCCGACCGACGTGTCAAAGGCATCGCCCTGGCCCACAACCGGGGCCACCAGAATGCCCTGCTTGCCGGCCTCGAGGCGGTGACTGACCGCTGTGACATATCTGTCAGCATAGATGCCGACCTGCAAGACGACCCACAGGCCATACGGAACATGGTGGGGCTCTACAGCGACGAGCACGCCGAGATTGTCTACGGCGTGCGCTCGTCGCGAGAGAGCGATTCATGGTTCAAACGTACGTCGGCCCAGACTTTCTACCGGCTGCAACGGGCCTTGGGCGTAGACACAGTCTACAACCACGCCGACTACAGACTGATGAGCAATCGCGCCCTGCATCTGCTGGGCGAATATGGCGAGAGCAATATGTATCTGCGCGGCATAGTGCCGCAAATCGGCCTGCGCACGGCCACAGTCAGCTATCCGCGCACCGCCCGCACCGCCGGCGAGACCCACTATCCGCTCTCGAAGATGATATCGCTCTCGGTCGACGGCATCACGTCGTTCACAGCCAAGCCGATGCGCATGATCTTCACTGTAGGACTCATCCTGCTGGTGCTCGATATCATAGTGGCGGTGTGGGTGCTGATAGCTCACTTCCGCCACGAGACCATCACGGGCTGGTCGTCGCTGATGCTGTCGGTATGGTTTCTCGGCAGTCTGATACTGATGGGCCTCGGCATCGTGGGCGAGTACATCGGCAAAATCTACATCGAGGTCAAACGACGGCCACGGTTTGCCGTACGCGAAGAGATCTTTTAATCGGTCTGTGCCGAAGCTCCAGAGGCCAAGGTTCAACGGCCATATGCTGTAAAGCAGGCTCAAAACTTAAAAAACTCATTATAATGGACTCAAAGACATTCACCCAACGGCTGGCCCAGCGTCTTGGCGACGATCCGCGTCGCACCTCGGCGATGATAGATACCCTGGCCGGCATCATACGCAACGGCGCCACGAGTCTCACGTCGGTGGCCGTGCCGTCATTCGGCACCATCGCGGCAGTCAAGCACGACGAGACCGTCACGACCGATCTGTCGACAGGACGCCGCATGCTGCTGCCACCGCAGATCACTGTAGAATTCACCCCTGCGGCCATGCTGCGCAAAAAACTTTCGAGCCATGAGTGATACAATCAATCTGCCCGGACTGATCAGTCGTCTTGCATCCGAGGGCAACTGCGATCCTGCAACCGCACGTCGTTTTCTGCACGAGTTCTTTGCACTGATAGAGACGACGCTGCTTGCAGGCGAATCGGTCAGAATCAAAGGCATAGGCGAGTTTGTGGCCTCTGAAGACCCGGCGAATCCCGTGCTTTTCAAGCCTGACGATCAATTGGCTGCGGCAGCCAACGAGCCATTTGCCATCTTTGAGGCTGTCGAGCTCAACGACGGTGTGACCGAAGAGACCCTTGAGACCGGCAACGACGCCGCAGATCAGGAAGACATGTCTGCCATAACAGACGACGCCATAACGGTTACTGACGAACCGGAGCCTCAACCCGAACCGGAGCCTCAA
>JAUNGA010000107.1 GCA_030524765.1 Bacteroidales bacterium
TAATACTTTACGTCTGATATCATACCAGCGCCAACCGCAAAAATCCGCTGACCCGGTTTCGCCTACAATTTGTATGGATTTCTGTATGTATATAAAACTAAAACCGCTGTAAGCCTTTGATTTACAGCGGTTTTAGTTTAATTATCAGCGGAGAGAGAGGGATTCGAACCCCCGGAGGTGTGACCCTCAACGGTTTTCAAGACCGCCGCAATCGACCACTCTGCCATCTCTCCTGGCTTTGCGCTTGCAAAGGTATGATGTTTTTTTTGATTGACCAAATTTCCGGGACAATTTTTTTAAAATTTGTATCCAAGCGAGATGGCTATCGTGTTGCGTCGTATCCTGAGTTTGTTGTCGTGATTGCCATAATTTGCTAAGGGCGTGAATGCTACGCTGCTGGTTATGCCGACGGTGTAATGATCGCTGAAAGTTGCGTTAAGAGCTATACCCCATAGGCCCTCGACGCGTTTGAAGCCATGGTTGAAAAGGTTGACCGACGGCGGAACGGGCACTTCGGCCAAGGCATCGGGCATGGCGTTCTGACGTGCGTAGAGATTGAAGTTGACCCACGGGCCGGTGGCGACGGTGAAGATGAGGTTGTCGTTTTGTACGACATCGAAGCCGATCATCAGTGGCAGGCGCAGACCGAAGTTTTTGATGGTGCTGTCATATACGGTGTTGTCGGCTACCATATAGTCGGCACCCATGGTATTGTAGTATGCGGCGAGGGCAGGGGTGAATGTCCAGCGAGGTGCGAAATACCATTTGTACAGACCGGCGAGCGTGACACCCGAACCGGTGTCCCATGCGCCACGCGAGCCTGAGGGGATGGCGAGCTCGTATGACAGATCAATGCCTGCCCGGCTTTCGACGGGGCCGGCGGTCTGTGCGGTGGCGCTCATAGCCAGTGAGGCTGCCGCTAAAAGGCTATATGCAGCAAGTGTACGTTTTTTCATACTTTTATAACACAATAGCATATTTATTGTTTTTTTGAAGTCAGCCGTTTAACGTTTTAACAAATTTGTTTGGCGGTTTCGAGTATAAGTACTACATTTGTAACCAAATTTGTGAATGCGTAAATGAAGTTCATCGGAACACACGTCGACACCGTCCCTGATCTGGGAGTGGCTCCGCTGCATGCTGCAGAATTGGGGGCTACGGCCTTTGCGCTCAACCTGACCGACGGGTCGCCCCGACGGTCGGCGCCCCTCGTCGATGATGTCGTGGATCGTTTCCGCGAGAATTGCGCATTGCACGGATTTACGGCCGAGATGATCTTGCCTCACGCGAGTTTTATGATAAACCTCGGTTCACCCGACAGCCGCAAGATGAAGATGTCGCAGTTGACTCTCACTGACGAGATGCGGCGTGCGGCTCAGTTGGGTCTGACGATGATAAACTTTCATCCCGGGGCCCATATGCGTCAGATCGACGAGGCAGAGTGCCTGGCACGCATATCGCGGTCGATCAACCGTGTGCTCGCCGATACCGAAGGTGTGACCGCCGTGATAGAGAATACGGCCGGGCAAGGCTCTAATATGGGCTATGCGTTCGATCAGATCGCTCGTATTTTAGATGGCGTCGACGACCGGGCGAGGGTAGGCGTTTGTGTCGACACGGCTCACGCTTTTGCCGCTGGATACGATCTGTCGACCGACGAGGGCTTCGACCGGGTGTGGGATGAGTTTGACTCGCTGATCGGTTTTGATATGTTGCGGGGCCTGCATCTCAACGACTCTGCCCGCGTGCTGGGCTCGCGAATCGACCGCCATGCTCCGCTGGGACACGGCGAGATAGGGCAGGCGTGCTTTGACCGGATAGCGGCCGACAGGCGTTTCGACCGGATGCCTCTGATACTTGAGACGCCCGATGCGGCGCTGTGGCAGGCCGAAGTCGCCCGACTGCTCGAAATATCACAGAATGCAAAATAACCAATATAGCAGAATAATAAATAATATCACCTTATAAAGAACATGAAAAGCAAACCTAATTTAGGCTTCTGGAAGTTGTGGAACCTGAGTTTCGGCTTCTTTGGTGTGCAAATAGCCTATGCATTGCAGAGTTCGCAGGTCAGCCGTATCTTTTCGACGATCGGTGCCGACCCGCATGACCTGAGCTATTTCTGGATACTGCCCCCGTTGATGGGCCTTATAGTGCAGCCTATCGTGGGCGCCGCATCCGACAAGACCTGGACCCGCCTCGGGCGCCGGTTGCCTTATCTGCTGTTCGGCGCGCTGGTGGCCATTGTCGTGATGTGCTTCCTGCCTAATGCCGGATCATTGGGCCTGGGTGTCTCTCAGGCGATTATTTTCGGCCTGATCATGCTTATGTTCCTCGACACGTCGATCAACATGGCCATGCAGCCGTTCAAGATGCTCGTAGGCGACTTTGTCAACGAAGAGCAGAAGGGCATGGCCTACTCGATACAGAGCTTCCTGTGCAATGCCGGATCAGTCGTGGGCTATATCGCGCCTATAGTGTTGGCTCTGTTCCTGAGCAATACGGCTCCGGCCGGCGAGGTGCCTCCCACGGTCACCTGGGCATTCTATATCGGCGCGGCCGTGCTGTTGCTGTGTGTGATCTATACTTTTGCCAAGGTCAAGGAGATGCCTCCCCACGAGTATGCCCAGTATCAGGGCATAGAGGTCAAGGCCGATGCTCCCAAAGAGAAGACCAATCTGCTCAAACTGCTGGTACGCGCGCCCAAAGTCTTCTGGACGGTGGGCCTGGTACAATTCTTCTGTTGGGCGGCTTTCCTTTATATGTGGACTTATTCGACCGACGCCATCTCCGGTCACAGCTTTGACGCTCCGTCAGAGCAGCTCGTCACAGGTGTGACAATCGACGGTAAGGCATATAATGACAAATATATATTCAACGGCAACCGTCCCGTGATCAGCGAGGGCCATCTGGCCATCGCCGGATTTGAGATCGACGGCGAGTGGGCCGAGCCGCGCACCGTGGTGCTCGACGGCGACACCATCGTCAAGAACAAGCAGGTCGTGCGCAACGAGCAGGGTGTGCCTGCATTTGAGGTGGCTCCGTCGGGCAAAACTCAGATCGCCCGCGCGGGACAGACGATACAGATCGACGGCTATCCTGAATTGGGCGTGGCCGAGAGCGTGATGTCAGTGTCAGAGCTCTCGCTCGTACAGCCCGGCACCGAACTTACCCTCGCTCACATCGCCAAAGACAACGGCAACAATGGCGAGTATATACTCGAACAGACATCGTCGCTGCCCTCGGTCGACTCGCCCGAGAGCATCTCGCTCAACTATACGACTGTGCTCAACGCAGCCTCGAAACAATATCAGGATGCCGGTGACTGGAACGGTGTGCTGCTCGCGATACAGGCGATTGCGGCTGTGCTGTGGGCTGTGGTGCTGTCGCAGTTCCGCAAGCGTCGACTGGGCTATTCGCTCAGCCTGCTGATCGGTGCCCTCGGCTTTATCTCGGTATATTTCATCAGCAGTCCCGGAGTGCTGGCAGTCAGCTATGCGCTGATGGGCTGTGCATGGGCGGCGATGCTGGCAATGCCGTTCACTATTCTCACCAATGCCCTGTCGGGTGAGCATATCGGTTCGTATCTGGGTCTGTTCAACTGCACCATCTGTGTCCCCCAGATTGTCGCCGCACTCTGTGGCGGTCTGATACTGCATTGTTTCCCGGCAGCCTCCAACGGCGCCCCGATGACGGTGTGCATGCTCGTTGTGTCGGGTGTATTGCTGCTGATCGGTTCGGTGGCTGTGTGGAATATCAAAGAGACCTTTGGCTCGCATAAGGATGCGACCGAGGCCGCCTGACAGCCCCATATATATTAATGTGAAATAAATTGTGCCGCCGCGCCCTTCACAGGGTAGCGGCGGCGCTTGTATAATAGGGTAATTATGACTATCTTTGCGCATAATCATCAATATATTACATGGAATCAATCAGACAACTCTTCAAGATAGGCAACGGGCCGTCGAGCTCGCACACCATGGGGCCGCGCAAGGCCGCCGGGCTCTTTGTCGACGAGGCCCGTGGAGCTGCCTCGGCACGTGTGACCCTCTACGGCGCTCTTGCGACCACAGGCCGCGGCCACCTTACCGACAAGGCCATACTCGATGTCATCACGCCACATATGCCGGCCGAGATCGTCTGGCGTCCCGAAATCGTGTTGCCGTTCCACACCAACGGCATGAATTTCACGGCCATTGATGCCGACGGACATGAGACGCTGTCGCGCACATATTATTCGATAGGCGGCGGCGACATTGTGCTTGAGGGCGAGAGCCGCACCAAGGCCGAGTCGATCTATTCGATGTCTAAAATCAAGGAGATACAGCAGTGGTGCGAGCAGACCGGCCGCAGCTACTGGGACTATGTCGGCGAGGCCGAGGGCGACGGCATATGGGATTATCTGGCACGGGTGTGGCAGGTGATGAAGTCGGCCGTCGAGCGCGGTATCGAGGCCGAAGGCGTGCTGCCGGGCGGTCTGGGCGTGCGTCGCAAGGCCGTGAGCTACTATGTGCATGCGGCGGGTTACAACTCGTCGCTCAAGAGCCGTGGCCTGGTGTATGCCTATGCCTTGGCAGTGAGCGAGGAGAATGCCTCGGGTGGCGAGATCGTCACCGCACCTACCTGCGGTTCGTGCGGCATTGTGCCGGCTGTGCTCTATCATCTGCATACGTCGAAGGGATTCAGCGAGCGCCGCATACTGCGGGCGCTTGCCACAGCCGGTCTGTTCGGCAATGTCGTCAAGCACAATGCATCGGTATCGGGTGCCGAGGTCGGCTGTCAGGGTGAGGTCGGCGTGGCCTGCGCTATGGCGGCTGCGGCGGCATCGCAGCTTTTCGGCGGTACCCCGGCCCAGATCGAGTATTCTGCCGAGATGGGGCTTGAGCATCATCTCGGCCTGACGTGCGATCCGGTGTGTGGCCTTGTGCAGATACCCTGTATCGAGCGCAATGCCTATGCTGCCGCCCGTGCCCTCGACGCCAACCTCTATGCGGCATTTTCAGACGGCAGGCACAGCGTCGATTTCGACCGTATCGTCGAGGTGATGAAGCAGACCGGCCACGACATTCCATCGCTTTACAAAGAGACGGCGCAGGGCGGCCTGGCTGCTATCAAATGACAGTTTGCACGTATGAACGAAAATTTGTAACTTTGCACGCATAATTTACGAGACAAAGTCATCTATAATATGCCTCAGAAAATCATTATCCTCGATTTCGGCTCGCAGACCACCCAGCTCATCGGCCGGCGTGTGCGCGAGCTCAATACCTATTGCGAA
>JAUNGA010000020.1:0-22765 GCA_030524765.1 Bacteroidales bacterium
TGAACCGGGTAAGGGATCTACGGCGTTACTTTTGCCTTAAATGAAAGAGCCGTGTTCAGGGCCGGTCCGAAAATATTTGTTAAGGACAAGTCGGTCAGTCGCGCTCCTTTTGCGCGTTGCCCGACGAGTAGGTGCGCCAGCGGCCGATGAGGGCCTGCATGTCGGCGGGAATCTCTGATGTGAAATCCATCTCCTGTCCTGTGGCCGGATGGCGGAATCCGAGTGTGCGGGCATGCAGTGCCTGACGGGGGCATACGTCGAAGCAGCCTTGCACGAATGCCTTGTAGGCGGCCGATGGCACACCACGCAGCACGACGTCGCCGCCATAACGGGCGTCGTTGAACAGCGGATGGCCTATGTGGCGCATGTGCACGCGTATCTGGTGGGTGCGTCCTGTCTCGAGCACGCATTTGACCACCGACACGTGGCCGAGCGGTTCTATGGTCTCGTAGTGGGTGACTGCGTGTTTGCCGTAGTCGCCGGCTGGAAAGACGGCCATCTGCAGACGGTCGCGCAACGACCTGCCTATGTTGCCCTCGATGCGGCCGGCGGCCGGTTCGGGGCGTCCCCATACTACGGCCACATATTCGCGGCGTGTGGTCTTTTTGAAGAACTGTCTGCCCAGATCGGTCTTCGCATCCGGCGTTTTGGCCACGACCAGCAGCCCCGATGTGTCTTTGTCGATGCGGTGTACCAGGCCCATGCGGGGATCAGTGACATCATAGTCGGGATTGTCTTTGAAATGCCATGCCAGGGCGTTGACCAATGTGCCAGAATAGTTGCCGTGGCCCGGATGCACGACCAGTCCGGCCGGCTTGTTGACCACCAGCACATGGTCGTCCTCATAGACGATGTCGAGCGGAATGTCTTCGGCCACGACCTCAAACTCGTATCGCGGACGGTCCATGACCACCTGTACCACATCGAGCGGCTTGACCCGGTAGTTGCTTTTGACGGGTTTGCCGTTGACGAGTATGCATCCGGCATCGGCGGCTTGCTGCACACGGTTGCGCGATGATTTCTCGAGACGGGCCACGAGAAATTTGTCGACGCGCAACAGGGCCTGGCCCTTGTCGGCCACAAAGCGAAAGTGCTCGTAGAGCTCGCGGTCGTCAGAGCCGTCGATTATCACCGGGCGACGGGTGTCGTCGGAGTCGTCGGGCAGATCGTCGTAAATGTCTTCGTCGGTCATTCTTCCGAGTAGGTCGAGTATTCAGAGTAATCGGATAGCTCGTCGGCAATGGCTTTCTCGGCGCTGATAGAGTCGGCATAGTCTTGCTCTTCGGGCAACTCGGGGGCTGTGCCCACCTCGAGCACTACCGTAGCGTCGACGGGCAGTATAGAGCCTACACCGAGCGGGCGGCCGTCGCTGTGTGCGCCCTCGACGAGATCGGGATAGTCAGACGGTACGCTCACGAGTCTGATCGATGATATACCCAGCGCATTGAGATATGACACCGCCTGACGCACCGACACGCCGGTGACAGGCATCGAGAGCGACACCATCTTGGGCGAGAAGGCAGTCAGGGTCACATACACCTCGCGGCCTGCCTTGACCACCGCTCCTGCCTTGGGCCACGACTCCATGACGGTGCCCGGTGCTACCGATGTATCGTAGATTGAGTCAGAAATCTCGAGCTTGAGGCCGTGTTCGGCGAGTGTGGCACGTGCCTGCTCGTACTGCATGTTTTTGATCTGCGGCACGGTGGCATTGTCGCCGTGGTTGGTCCAGAAGTCAAGAAACACCATTGCGATCCACACCAGCAGTGCGGTCACGAGCACCATGACCACCAGCCCTGACAACAACGGATGTTTTTGGCCGAACGAACTGATGCGGCCCCATATATTGGTCGAGTTTGACATAGTCTTATGTAAAGTTTGTCTGCAAAGTTACATATTTTTGATGATTAAGTGTGGCGAATCACCTAAAAAATCGTATTTTTGAGACAACACACGGACTCTTATTGGTGATGGTCGGCCTGTTTGCGGTATTGGGCAGGAGTGATGCCGAACACTTTATAGAAATTCTGATAGTAAGTGCTTCTGTTTGTGTAGCCCGAAGCTTCGGCGATGGCGTCGATAGTCCAGTCGGGGTGCATGTTTATCATCTTTACAGAATGCAGTATCTTGAGTTTGTTGATGTAGTCGCCCGGTGTGGTGTTGGCATATTGCTGTATCAGCATGACGACACGGTTTCTCGACAGTCCGCATTCCTCGGCGATGCTGTCTCTGTTGAAATTTGCTCTGGTGAACAGTTGTTTCTCGACAATCAGCTTCTCCATGGCCACAAATTCGTTGTAATCGTCATGTCCTTTGCTGTTGTCGTCGGTGCTCTGTAGTCGCGATTGATACAATTGTTCTTTCTGGGCCAGTAGCTCGTCGATCTGTCGTGCTGCTATCCTGTTGTGCTGTAATATGTTGCGGTATTTAACCAATAGCACGACAAGTATGATCAGAATGATTGCCGTCACGCCGGCCGCCGCTGTCAGCAGCACACGTCGTTTCTGCAGTTTGACATTCGACCGTTCGAGCATGAGCTCTTTCTCGTTGAGCTGAAACATAATTGCGAGTTCCTGAGCCCGGCTGTCTTTCTCGCGGGCATAGATGCTGTCGTTGATTACGGCGGCGCGTTGCGCCAGGTCGTAGGCCATGCGTGTGTCGCCCAGGCCGGCATACGCCTTTGCGGTGCAGTAGAGCAGACTGTGATAGTCGGGATTGATCGTGTCATACTGAACCATTATCTCATAGAGTGGGGCGGCGTTGGCCAACAGTTCGCGGTATTTTCCGGCGTTGAGCAGATAATCGGTTATGAAGGCCTTGCCATAGGTGGTGCGGCCATAATCGGTAGAGCGGAAGTCGTCGTAAGCCTTATCGGCCTTGTCGTTGTTGCCTGCAATGGCGGCCGACGAGGCTATGCGGGCATAGGTATATGCTCTTTGCTGGTCGGTAAATCCTTTGGGTGCGCCTCCGATCTTGTCTATCCTGTCTATTACGGCGAGACGTCTGTCGCTCTCTGCGAGCGCGTCGTCAAATCTGTCATCGGTGTAAAGCTGTATGATTTTCGTACCCAATGCCGACGACACATTTGCCAGCACCCTCACATTATCCGAATCGATGTTGCCCTCGATGATGTCATGCAGAAAGCGGTATCCGGCCTTTCTGTCGCCGATATCGAAAGCATTGTTGGCCATTGCGTGTAATATATCTAATTCGGCCGGTTTGTTGCCGAGGTCTCGGGCGATTCCGATGGCTTCTTCGGCTAAGGCTATGCTCGCGCTGTAATTGCTATAGAACGCTTCCGATTTGGCCAGCATGATCAGGGCCTGCAGCCGGGCCGTCGGGTTTGTCGCCATCGAGTCGCTTTCAAGCGCCTTGCGGGCGTATCTGTTTTTGAGACTGAACATGTGCAGCTCGTTATATGCAAGTGCACGCAGCAGGTCTATGCGGTATTGCGGCAACGCGGCGACATCTGTCGTCTCGGCTGAGTCGAGAAGCGATATCACGCGCTCGGGATTTTCGACAATCATTCGTTTGAGCGCCCGTTCGGTGAGTGTCGAGTCGGGCGTCTGACCGGCCGCCGATATGGTCGCGAATACGGCTAAAAAGGCCAACAGAGATATTATAATATGTCGTTTCATGGTGCAAAATTACTGAAATCAGACATAAAAAACCATATCCTTGCAGAATTTTGGCCCAATAATTAATTTGCTGGTTATCAGACGTCGGTCAAATTTCATATACGTAATCATACAAACTTGTGACATATCAGACAGATTTCGCACCACGAATCATACAAAGTTTGCCGTGCGATTGTTGCGTGCCGTCACCGGTGGCGCTAACTTTGCACCGAACCAATCATCGTATTCTGAATAATGAGAAAATTATTGCATAGGCTCACTGCCGATCCTACGCCGCTCAACTGGGTCACGGTTGCGCTGTGCGTGGCGATCATGCTCGGTCTTGTAATAATTGTATGCCTTGTCAAGCTCGCTTTCATTGACGGGCTATAAACAATGGAAGCCGCAATGGCTTCGGTCTTTTTTTACGAGTAAACCAAATCATACTTGCTTGGATTGATCATGAAATATTTTACAGGATATAATTCCCGTAGGACTGTCAGTCGCCTTTTTATGCCGATGGCATTGTGCATGACGGCTTTGGTGCCGGCGCATGGCGAATCATTGACCCCGGCTCAGGCGCTTGGCCGCCTAAACGACAGTAGCACGCTGCCTCACAAAGTCAGGGCAGTGCAGGCGCCGCAGCCTCAGCTGCTCGCCACCGGAGTTACCGCCGGCGGCACCCCGGCCTATTATGTGTTTGACTCGGGCGCCATCACTCTCTTTGTCAGCGCCGACGATGTCGCGTTCCCTCTGTTGGGCTATACCGACGGCAGCTTCGACCCTGCCTGTATGCCACCGGCGATGGAGTGGTGGCTCGGGCAATACAGCCGCCAGATAGAGATTGCCAATGCCGGCCGGCTGCGGGCCGCCGCGCTCTCGCGTGCCGACGACGACCGTCTTCCGATAGCTCCGCTGCTCACCACGCAGTGGAACCAGTCGGCACCCTACAACGATCTTTGCCCGCTCAAAAACGATCAGGTGACATACACCGGCTGTGTGGCCACCTCCACCGCCCAGGTGATGGGCTACTGGCGATGGCCGGCCAAAGGCAATGGGCTGGTGTCATATGATTGGAACAACCGCACGCTCTCGCTCGATCTCTCGCAGACAGCGCTCGTATGGGACGACATGCTCCCAACCTACGCCGACGCCACTTCGGGCACCGACGGCCAGCGTCTTGCCGTTGCCACGCTTATGCGGGCCTGCGGATATGCGCTGCACATGAATTATGGTCTGGCCGAAGATGGCGGTTCGTCGGCTTTGGGCTATGATGTGGCCCCCGCGCTCATCAACCATTTCGACTACGACAAAGCCATACACAACGAGGAGGCGATATTTTACGCTCCCGATGTATGGGAAGACATGATATATGCCAACCTGCGCGACTGCGGGCCGATGGTCTACGGCGGACGCAATGAAGGCGGTGGCCACTCATTCGTATGCGACGGATACGACACCGACGGCCTTTTCCATATCAACTGGGGCTGGAACGGCATGTCTGACGGTTATTTCCGTCTCACTGCCCTCGACCCCTCCGATCAGGGTGCCGGCGGCTCGTCGGCAGGATATAACGACGGGCAGCATGCCGTGCTCGGCATTCGTCCCCCGGTGGCCGGTTCTCGGCTCGCCGAGCCTTACATCGGTTGCGAAAGCGAGCTATACGCCATTTCCGAAGGCCGTAAGATCACCGTGCAGGCCAAGCGGATAGAATATGCCTCGCGTTTTGCCAACTACGGCTGTGATGAAGCCGTCTTCTCGCTCGGCCTCAGGCTCAGCAGCCTTGACGATGGCGAGCCTGTCTATGCCGTTGCCTTTACCGACAGGACAATAGCGATGCGGCAAGGTCCCGGCTGGATAGAAACCGAGATTCCCGCCGAGGTGCCCGACGGCTCATATCTTGTGACTCCGGTCTATCGTGTCGGCGACGGCGATTGGAAAGCTGTGAGACGCCCCTGGAATGCCGACAGCCCTATCGCGATCGATATTGTAGATGGCGACGTGGTCGTCGCCCCCGATTGCCGTCCCTACAGCCTGGGCGTTGTCTGGTGCGACTGCACCGCGCTTACATCCGGCGAGCCGTTTGTAATCAACGCCCGCGTCTACAACAATTCCGATGAGCCCGTCACCGAGACCATCGACTGCGACCTCGTTGACCGTTCGCACTTGACCCCTGATGGGGTCGGCATGAGCTACATGCTTTTACTCGATCCCGCAGATGTCACGGTGCCCGCCAAGGGATATGCCGACATTCAGTACGAGGGCGAGATACCCGAAGACGCGTGGACGGGCGATTTCAGTCTCGAGTTTTACAGAGGTGTATATGTCTACGGCCGTTTCCCGGTTGTGGTAATCGATCCCGCCGCGATTGTCGCGCCCGAGGTCGATGCCGACAGCTCTGATGTCCGTTGCTACGACCTGCTCGGGCGCCCGGTATCACCCTCATACAGCGGCATGCATATCCGTCTGTCACGGGGCAAGGCACAGAAAGGTTTTCAATACTAAATATATTAATCTAAACTGTTTAAGTTAAATCTCAAGATGAAAAAGACTATCTTATTCAAGGCTATGGCACTCTTCATGGCCATGACAGCAAGTGTGTCTCTCGTGTCGTGCAGCGACGACGACGATCCCAAACCCTCTGACGATCCCACCGCCCTCAAGGCTATCTCGGTGTCTTACGGCGCGCAGATCTCAAGCGACTACTTGGACGTCTACGATGTCAACGTCACCTATACGACCGTGGCAGGTGCCACCAAGACCGAGCCTATGACCTCAACCGTCTGGACACACCAGGAGACGTTCGACAAATCGAAGGGCGAGCTTCCCACCGAGTTCTCATGCGAGGTCATCGGCACACCCCGTGCCGGCGTCAATATCGACCCCGACGCGCGCTATCGCTTCGAGGAAAAAGGCGTATTCATTGTCGAAGGTATCCGCAACGATGACAAGACAACGATGCTCAAAACTTCTACTCCCGACGCCGGACGTACATTCAAAGGCTCTGACGTGATCACGATTATGGAGAGCGGCAACCGCGATATACTGACCTTCTCATACACCCGTCCAGTAAAATAAAATACACTATTACCGACCTACACAGGGGTATTGGGCCGTTTACCCTATCATACGCGGCGCAATACCCCTATCATAACCTAATTATCATGGGGACAGCACTGGTGCCCGGCCATCAGGACGGCATCAGACCGACGGGGCGCTACCGACTGGCGAAATCCACATCGCCGCGATAGCTTCGCTTACTTTCAGCTCCGTATCTTCCTCTCAGCCATATAGCTCGCTATACTCCTTCGAGTCAGCACCGAATACGCCGCAAAACTTCGGCTCAGTTTTTAACTATTGTTATTAAACACTCTCTAAAATCATAAATATATAATGAAGAAATTAATAGGATTTTTTCTCTCTGTCTTTTTTGCGCTGCCTGCATTTTCGAATGATTTCGTATATATCGACAATCTGAGGTATTATTTAAATTCGAAAGAGCGTACAGCCGTAGTTTTATGGGGAGATGAGCCTTACGATTTTTACGAGATTATCGTGCCTCCCTCAGTAACTTACGAGGGGGTGGATTTCGTCGTGACTGAAATTGCGGATCAAGCGTTCCAGAATAGTACTGCCCGACATATTATCATGCAGGAGCCACTTGCTAAGATAGGCAGGGAGGCGTTTGACTATTGTAAAAATCTTGAATGGCTGATTATCCCGGCAACTGTCGAGACTATTGGAAAGAATCTAAATGGAGATGAAGAATTTTACAACAATCCTTTTCTTAGGGCGGTAATCTTCTTATCCAACAAGACTTACGACTTATGGATATATGGGGATTTGCTGATAAATTCAGATAATTTTTATAACAGATGGTCTGGGGCCTATAACGGTGATCGGCCGAATATCGGCTCATGGACATTATCAAGCAGGCTTTCATACCCCGGTATCAGTAGATATTTAAGTTTTGATCTGGAGGAATCCGGCGAGTTGCAATCAGATGCGGGCGATCACAGCAGGCTCGGGACTGTGACTATTACGCTTAAAGAACATCCGGAGATATCATATAAATACAATGTAAATCTTCCTTACACCATTAATAAAGTGCCGCTTACTGTCCATGCAGATAATGTCAGCCGCGAATACGGCGAGCCTAATCCTGCTTTCAGCAATCAGTTCACTATCTCGGGTTTTGTCGGCGGAGAGGATAAATCAGTCATTGATGTAATGCCTGCGCTTGGCTGCGACGCGACTCAGCAGTCTGACGCCGGCGAATATCCGATTAAATGTTCAGGCGGCAGCGCTAAGAATTATGAATTTGTTACGAACACTACCGGTACTCTTACCGTTACCAAAGCTCCGCTCGAGGCTACGGTCGCTGACTCCGAGCGTACTTACGGCGAAGAGAATCCCGCCTTTATGTTGCATGACTATGTCGGACTGAGGAATGGTGACACAGATCCGGGATTCGAATCAGCTCCCGAATTTTCGACCGTCGCCGACAAGGAATCGCCTGTCGGCAGCTATGACGTGAGCGCAACCGGTGGCTCGATGAAAAATTATGCCTTTGCCTCACTCAAGTCCGGCACTTTGACCGTCAACCCGGCCACATTGACCGTGACTGCCGACAATGCGAGCCGACTTTACCGCGAGGAGAATCCCGCGCTGACTTTCACAGTCGAAGGATGGCGCAACGGCCAGGATAACAGTGCGTTTACCCAAGCCCCCGAGTTGTCGACCACTGCCACGCTGACAAGCGATGCCGGTGAATATCCCATCGAGATTGCGAAAACTGCCGTAGCACCCAACTATGCGATCAGCTATGTCGACGGCACACTCACGGTCGACAAGCGCGACCTGACAGTGTCGGCCGACGATTGCCAACGTCCTTACGGCGAAGAAAATCCCGAATTTGCAATTTCTTATCAGGGCTTTGCAGGCGACGACGATGCCTCTGTCTTGTCAGAGGTCCCTGTGGCCACCACCACCGCCACAGCCAAGTCGGATGTCGGCACATACCCCATCGAGATCTCCGGAGGCGAGGCCAAAAACTACAATGTCACCTACAACCCCGGCACACTCACTATCAATAAAGCCGACCAGCAGATCATATGGACTCAGGACCTGTCCGGTCTGGTTTTCGGAGATCAGGTAATCCTCGAGGCTAAGGCCACGTCGGGTCTGCCTGTCACTTATGCTGCAACAGGCGATAATGTCGATGTTTACCCGGTCGGTGACAAGCAGTATCTCGATTGCTATGGCGTGGGGAGTGCCGTCGTGCGGGCTATGCAGGATGGTAACAACAATTATAATGCAGCGCCACGCAAAACCAAGCAGGTTATGATTTCTGATGCTCCAGTCGGTGACAAACCTGTGCTGACAATCAGCTCTCTGCCCGTAGGCGCCACTTCGTTTGCCGTAAACGCAGGCGCACCGATGAAGATAAGCCTTTCTGTTCAGAGCGGCTGGAAGATCAATTCGGTCACTGTCGACGGCGATGATTATACTGACGGGCTTGGAGCCGACAACGTCCTTACCACCCCGGCCATCAATGCCGACATGCAGGTTGTGATCACATACGAGGAGGCGGCTGTCACCGACCGCGCCGACCTTATGTCAGACCGTGGCGACATCAGGGTGCTTGGCCGTGGCGACGGTATCAGAGTGACAGGCGCGCCCGAGGGCGAGACCGTCAGCATCTATAACGTCGACGGCATGCTGATAAAATCAGAGCCTATAACGTCGTCGACCGCCCACGACATATCCTTGCAGACTGGCGAGATTTACATCGTCGCCATCGCCTCGCGCACATTCAAACTGCACATATAATAAAAGAAAGACAAAATATGATGAAAAAATTATTAGGATTCTTATTAGCCCTTCTTGTTGCATTGCCTGTGTTTGCGGCAAATGTAAAACATAGCGGGGTGACTATCGGCGACCTCAAGTATAATCTGTATGATGACAATACAGCCGAGGTCGCACAGTCAACAGTGTCTGAGGACGATACAAAGGTCTCGACATATACCAATAAGGAATATATAATTCCGCCGACTGTAAGCTATGATGGGAAGAATTATACTGTTACTCAAATTGCCAAAGAGGCTTTTTATGGGAGTACCACCCGGCTGGTTGTAATACAGGCTCCTATCGTCCACATAGGCAGGGATGCCTTTGCTTACTGCCGTAATATAAAGCCTTTGCTCATTCCCGAGACGGTTAGAAGTATCGATAAAACGTATTATAGTAGGGAGTTTGAAGGGGGCGGAGTTATTGCTATCTTTTTATCTAATAATACTTATGATTTAAAATTTGAGATAATACCGTATTACAAGGCCGATGATTTATATGGAACAAGTACATTGAATTATATGGGTAAAAATACGGTGGTAGATTGGAATGATGCAACAGATGCAATGCAGTTGGTTCGAAAGCTCTTTGATGTTAGTCTTGACGTGACCGGTGATTTACAGTCCGGTGTCGGCGATTATCAGACGAAGGGGCGTTTGACAATGACTTTGAAAAACAGACCTGATGTACAATTGGGCTGTAATGTAAATCTGAATTATAAAATAAACAAGGCACCCCTTACTGTCGTGGTCGACAATGTCAGCCGCGAATACGGCGAGCCCAATCCTGCTTTCAGCAATCAGTTCACTATCTCGGGTTTTGTCGGTGGCGAGGATAAATCAGTCATTGATGTAATGCCTGCACTTGGCTGCGATGCGACTCAGCGGTCTGACGCCGGCGAATATCCGATTAAATGTTCAGGCGGCACCGCTAAGAATTATGAATTTGTTGCAAACACTACCGGCACTCTTACCGTCACCAAGGCTCCGCTTGAGGCTACGGTCGCTGACTCCGAGCGTACTTACGGCGAAGAGAATCCCGCCTTTATGTTGCATGACTATGTCGGACTGAGGAATGGTGACACAGATCCGGGATTCGAATCAGCTCCCGAATTTTCGACCGTCGCCGACAAGGAATCGCCTGTCGGCAGCTATGACGTGAGCGCAACCGGTGGCTCGATGAAAAATTATGCCTTTGCCTCACTCAAGTCCGGCACTTTGACCGTCAACCCGGCCACATTGACCGTGACTGCCGACAATGCGAGCCGACTTTACCGCGAGGAGAATCCCGCGCTGACTTTCACAGTCGAAGGATGGCGCAACGGCCAGGATAACAGTGCGTTTACCCAAGCCCCCGAGTTGTCGACCACTGCCACGCTGACAAGCGATGCCGGTGAATATCCCATCGAGATTGCGAAAACTGCCGTAGCACCCAACTATGCGATCAGCTATGTCGACGGCACACTCACGGTCGACAAGCGCGACCTGACAGTGTCGGCCGACGATTGCCAACGTCCTTACGGCGAAGAAAATCCCGAATTTGCAATTTCTTATCAGGGCTTTGCAGGCGACGACGATGCCTCTGTCTTGTCAGAGGTCCCTGTGGCCACCACCACCGCCACAGCCAAGTCGGATGTCGGCACATACCCCATCGAGATCTCCGGAGGCGAGGCCAAAAACTACAATGTCACCTACAACCCCGGCACACTCACCATTGTTAAAGCCGAGCAGGAGATTATGTGGGAGCAGGATCTTTCAAATCTTGTCCAGGACGATCTGGTGCTTCTCACTGCTGTGGCCACATCGGGCTTGCCGATCACATATACTGTAACTGACAATAATGTCTGCGATATATTCGTCAGAGGCGATGAACAGTACCTTGATTGCATCGGTGTGGGAGAAACCAGAGTGCGTGCCAATCAAGCAGGTAACAATAATTATGAGCCTGCATTTCGCGAGGTGAAGCATGTCATGATCGCCGCGGTGCCTGACAAACCTGTGTTAACGATACGCTCACTGCCGATGGGCGAGGCATCTTTTGCGGTGGATAAAGGTACGACATTGAAGATAAAACTTGCCGCACAGAGCGGCTGGAAGATCAACTCGGTCACTGTCGATGACGAGGATTATACGGCCGAGCTGTCTCAGTCACGCAACGTCCTCACCACCCCGGCCATCAATGCCGACATGCAGGTTGTGATCACATACGAGGAGTCGGCTGTCACCGACCGCGCCGACCTTATGTCGGACCGTGGCGACATCAGGGTGCTTGGCCGTGGCGACGGCATCAGAGTGACAGGCGCGCCCGAGGGCGAGACCGTCAGCATCTACAACGTCGACGGCATGCTGATAAAATCAGAGCGTATAGCGTCGTCGACCGCCCACGACATATCCTTGCAGACAGGCGAGATCTACATCGTCGCCATCGCCTCGCGCACTTTCAAGCTGCGCATATAATCATTGATTATGCGGCTGTCGAATTGTTAGGAAGATAGCGAGGCAACAAAGAAACCGGTCCTGAAGGTCTGTGACAGACTTTTAGGATCGGTTCGTTTTGTCCGAATCCGAAAAAGTCGTAAATTCGCGCTCATGCAACACACTCATCCTTTTGCTACACTGCGTCACGGCGAGCTGCTGGTGATGCATACCCCCGGCCGGCTGCCTTCGGCCGACCGGCGGCTGAGCTCTCTGACACGGCTGCTGCCGGGCTTTGCCGTGCGCATGGCCGAGACCGCGAATCCCAACCGGGGTACGGTGGTGATGGCGCTGCGTCCGTCGGTTGTGCCCGGCATGCGGCCTACATATGTGTCGACTGTTCTTGAGTCTCTTGACAGCCGTCAGGCATACGAGTTTGTCAAGGCATTGCGCAATGTGCTCGACCCGGCCGTAGGCGATGACGTGATCGGTCATGTTCGCACCTATGATGATTATGCGTCTGTTGATTATGCGTCGCCGTGCTATGCCGAGATTTCACACTCATGCTGTCATTTATCGGCCGTAAGCGATAAAGAGCCCGACAGGGGCACAGACTCCGGACTGACAGCCCCTGACGACCTCGACGAGCAGCGCAAAGAGTGGATCGACCGTCTGTCGGCACTGGTGCTCGAGTATGTGGCCATTCACCACGAATTGCCTCCGATGCAGAAGGTCGAGGAGATACTGCGGGGCAAGATCGCTGTGACCCCCAATGGCCTCTCGCCCGTGAACGTATCGGGCGATCTGCGTGTGTTTTTGCCGGCTTACAACGAAATCGAGTTGCGCTTCGCCCCCTTGCCCCGTGCGCTTTATATCCTTTTTCTGAAGCACCCCGAGGGCATAGTGCTTAAACAGATCGCGGAATATCGCGACGAACTCGACGAGATATACTCGATGGTGATGCCCGGACGCGACGAGCGCATGGCCCGTGCGATGATTTGTGATCTGACGACACCCGGCAGCGATTCGCTGCGTCAGAAACTGTCGCAGATCAAGGCCTGTGTCATGCGGTATATTGTTGATCGCGAGCGTGCCGAGAGGTACTGCGTGAGCGGTGAGCGCGGCAAGCCTTACGGCGTCGACATACCCGCCGGCTTGATACATCTGCCGGCAGTGTTGCGATGACGCGACCGATGACGGCGACGGCCCATGATGCATGACATCACGGGCCGTCGCCGTTGCAGGGATTGACCGGTTATTTGCCGTCGATCTGACGCAGCAGGGCGTCGACCGCGGTCTGCAGCTGTGTGTCGACACCGGTGACAATCGTGGCCGGGTCGTTGGCCACCTTGATGTCGGGCTCGAGCTGCTGGTTCTCGAGGAACGATCCGTCGGGCAGATGATAGCCGATGACCGGTATGCCGAAGATTAGACTCGGGTCTTGCATGCGCACCCAGTTGACCGAGGTCATGGTGCCGGGCACGGGCATGCCGACAAGCTTGCCGATGCCCTGGTGGCTGTAGACCCAGGGAGTGCCGTGGGCGTTTGAGTAGCATGCCTCGCTCATGACCATGATCGAGGGCTTGTTCCAGCGGCGTGAGGGCATATCGCACGTCTTGGTGCCGCGGATTTCCTGTGTGAAGTATTTTTTGCCCGAGAAGAGCACTTCGATGTCTTCGTGCAGACGGCCGCCGCCGTTCCAGCGGATGTCGATCACGACACCCTCGCGGTCGTTGTATTTGCCGAGCAGGTCAGAGTAGACACGGCGGAACGACTCGTCGTCCATCGACTCGATATGCACATAGCCCAGTCGCCCGTTAGACATGCGGTCGACGTCGGCGGCGCGCTGTTTTACCCACCGGTCATAGAGCAGACCGCTCATCGCGCCGGTCGATATGGGCTTGACTGTCTCGTCCCATCTCTCGCCGGTTGCCGGGTTGTGCATGCTTATCAGCGTGCGTTTGCCCGAACGGTCGGTGAGCAATTCGGCCATGTCGGTGCCGGGTGTGATCTCTATGCCGTCGATCTTCTCGACAATCACACCGGGCGCGGCCTTTGATCTGGCGGTGGCGAGCGGCCCGCGCTCTACCACTTCGGCGATCCTGAGACCTTTGCCGGTATAACTGAGGTCGTAGAGCAGACCGAGCGATGCTGTGCGGTCGTCTCCGCTACCCGATGGGGCGGCAAAGCGTCCGCCGGTGTGGCTGACGTTGAGCTCGCCGAGTATTTCGCTCAGCATCTCTGCAAAATCATAATTATTGTTGATATGGGGCAGGAAGCGGCGATAGGCCTTGGTCATCGCGGGCCAGTCGACACCGTGCATGTCGGCGATGTAGAATCGGGCGGCCTCTTCGCGGGCCATATTGTCAAACATGAATTCACGCTCGGCGGCATAGTCGATAGGCATTGTGGCCGAGTAGGTGATCGGGGTGAGCTTGTCGCTCTTGGGGTCGAGCTTGCGCATCGACGAGCCGAGCAGGAATATGGTCTTGCCGTCTTTTGATGTCTCGAATGACGGCGAACCGGCCACGGTCGTCACGAGCTTGTGCTCGTCTTCGCGTGGTTTGAACTTCCACAGCTGTTTGCCGTCATCGCCATCGGTGAGATAGTAGAGCGTCTCGCCGTCGGCTGTCATGACGGCGTCGTGCAGATAGGTCGACATCGGCGTTACGCGCACGATACGGTCGGTGATGCCGTCGAGCTCGACATTGATGTCATCCGCCGATTTGTCGGCATCGGCGTCCTTATCTTTTTTATCCTTGTCCTTGTCTTTCTCGGCGTCTTTGAGCAGGGCGTGGTCTTCCTCGCTCAGCTGCCAGCGGTCGTAGGCGTCGCGGTTGACAAAGACAAGCATGACGTCCATCTGCGAGCCCCATGACGCGTGGTTGCGCATGCCATAGCGCTCAGATGCGAACATGATGGCGTCGCCTCCCATCACCCACCGGGGCTCGGCGTCAAAGTAGCCGCTGTTGGTGAGGTTGGTGCGCTGGCCGGTCTCGGCGTTGATGATGGCGATGTCGGTGTAGGGGTCGCGCATGCGGTCGACAATCTCGAGTGCAATCCACTTTGAGTCGGGCGACCATGTGTAGTTGAATCTTCCGTCGCGGTGCTGATATGTCTCGCCGTTGGTGAGCCGTGTCACTTTCCCTGATTTGAGGTCCTTTACGGCGAGGATGTTGCGGTCGAGTATGAAAGCGAGCTTTTTGCCGTCGGGCGAGACCTGAGGCACCGTGCGCTCGTGTCGGTCGGCTGTAAATACAGGTCCTTCTTTGATCACAGTGGCGTGGGCAAAGTCGGGCTCTTCGTCGGCACGTGCCATCTCGGCCTTGTATATATTGTACAGACCGTCGCGTTCGGTGGTGTAGTAGAGCGTCTTTGAGTCGGGGCTCCAGCATACGTCGCTCTCGGCAGCGGGTGTCGTCGTGATCTGTTTGGTGGTCGGATACTCGACCGAGGTCACAAACACGTTGCCGCGCCAGACAAACGCGACACTCTTGCCGTCGGGCGACGGCACGGCCTCGCGCGCGCCTGTGCGCACAGGCAGTTTGGCTGTCTGCGGTGTGCTGTCGTCAATCACGTCGATTGCGAGTCTGACAGGCTTGCCACCCTCGGCCATCGTGTAGATCTCGCCGTCCCAGGTCATGGCCATGCGGCCGTCGTCGGCACGCGACAGGAATCGCACCGGGTGGGTCTTGAAACCGGTGAGCGCCACGGCCGATTGAGGATCGGAAACCGATGCCTTGTAGACGTTGACCGGCAGACCGTCGCGTTCGCTCAGAAAATAGAATGTGCCGCCCTCACCTGCCACCGGCTCGGTGTCTTCGCCACCGCGGGCGGTGAGGTTGGTGTGCTTGCCTGTCTTGCTGTCGTAAAGCCATATATCGCGTGTGACCGATGATGTGTGGTGCTTGCGCCACTCGTTTTCAAAGCCTTTGACATCCTGGTAAAGAAACGATTTGCCGTCGTCAGTCCAGCTGACAAAGCGTGCCGGTGTGCCGAGCACCTGCACAGGCGCGCCTCCGCTGACGGGCACACTGTAGAGCTCGGTCATGCGCGCGCTCGGGAATAGCGCGCTGCCCACCGGATCCTGTATCGCTGCCGAGTAGAGCACGGCTTTGCCGTCGGGAGTAAACGATTCGGGTATCTCTGCCGCCGAGTTGACTGTAAGCCGTCGTGGCGTGCCCCCGTCGGCGTCAATCACATATACGTCAAAATTGCCGTTGCGGTCGGTAGCATAAGCGATCATGCGCGAGTCGGGACTCCACACGGGGCTGGCCTCGTAGTCATCCGTCGCGGTGAGGCGTGTAGCCTTGCCGCCGGTCACGGGCACTGTATATATGTCGCCTTTATAGCAGAACGCCACCGAGCGTCCGTCAGGCGAGATTTTGACGTCGCGCAACCACAGCGGAGTCGCGGCGCCTGCGGCCAGCGGCATCAGCGCGGCCAATGACAGAAATATCTTTTTCATCATGATGGATTGTTTTTCTGTCGCAAAAATAACAAAAAGATGATTGACAGGCAAGAAAAAAGGGCCGTATCTCGCGACAGAGCCCTCCAATAATCTACAATCTATATTTCTTTCGTTCTGCTATGCGTCGGGATGATAGCAATGTCCCGACAGGTAAAAAATCATTCTCGGCGGTAAAGTTAACCCAATATTTTTAATTATGCAACTTTTTCTCAAAAAATGTTAATAGACCGACATGGCCTCTTATATTGCGATTGATCGCATTCATTATTACTCTGAGGTGAGGGTAGGGTGGGAAAAACGGGAGACCTGCCATTGCCGGCAGGCCCCCCGAAGTTGGCAGAAAATATGTATTCTCAAGATAAAACCGGCTGTTGCGACAGAGAAGTCATGATGACTTCAAAGCGTTATATGCCGCAGGTCGGTTACTTGTGGTATTCGCGTGTCACTGTGCCATTGGCGTGACGTACGATATTGATGCCACGGAATGGTTTGTCAGAGGATATGCCTTGCGGGTTATAGTAGATCTTGTCTCCGGCTGTATCGTCGTCAAGCGAGATGCTGCCGATGCCTACCGTATTCGGATCCTGATTTGAATAGTTCCCGTTATCGGCATCGTAATATACCTTTGCTCCTCCTATGACGGGATGCCGGTCTTTGCCGAGCTCCTGGCCAAAGGCATCGCCGAGCTTATATGCCAGGGCTCCTGAAGGCACCTCGGCTTCGTCGATATAAGCTTCGTTGCGGACGTTGTTCGCCTCTTTGATTGCGTAGGCGTTCTCGATCTTACAGGTAGATGCATTGGCGATGACGGCGCCTACATTGCTTCCGGTGCCGGTGATTGTTCCGATGTTGTAGACATTGCTGACAGGGGTCGCGGCATTGCCGCCGCCGATGACGCCTGCTACGTTGTTGGTACCGGTGATGTCTGCCGCATTATAGCAGTTGCTTACCTGTGCGTTGGCCGAACCGGCGTAGTAGACCACACCTGCACAGTATCCGCTTGTGGTGTTGACCTTGACATAATTGCCGATGCGATCGATGATGGCGTGGTCAGAGACATTACATGCGACGCCGGCGGCATATTGTTTGGCCCGGACGGCACCGTCGACAGTGAAGTTCATCACCTTGGCCTCGCCGCCGACATAGCCGAAGAGGGCCTTATATGTACCGGTGGGCGTGTTGATGTAGAGATTGTGGATAGCGTGGGCATCGCCGTTGAACACACCCCGGAATTTTTTAGCTGTGCTGAGCCCGATGGGAGTCCAGTCGTGGCCGCCGAGTTCGATGTCGTCTGTGAGTATGCCGTTGATGTCTTGTCCGGTGGTATTTACGTGGTCGGCAAACCAGGCAAGTTCCTCGGCATTGGAGATCTGGTATATGCCGTCGACCAGGGCCGGTTCGGTCAGCGTCTTGCCGTCCCATGTGTTTTTGCCTTGGCTGAGTTCGCAAGCGAATGTCTGTGTGCCCTCAGCATTGTCGTCGATGTCGAAATCGTTGCGATATATGATATAACCGTCTTTGATTACAGTTACGTTATACGTGCCGTATGTACCGCTGTATCGGCCTTCGCTGTCCGGGGTAAGCTCGGTGCCGGCAAACGTAATTTTAATTTCCGGATCTTCGACGTTGGTCTGTATAACGATGGGGAAATCGCGCACGGCTGTAAGCGGAATGCGGGCCGGAGGCACCATGCCGAAGTATGTTTTGTGAGCTACGGCTGTGAAGTTGGGATTGCGGCCGGTCACCGGCGAGATGATGCGGTGGTTGCCTATGGGGTCACCGTAACCGTTTACCTGCAGCACACCCTCGTCCATCACCCATACAGGCTTTTCTGCGATATTGTGATCTGTGGGAATATGGAATTCGACGGTCTGCGCTTTTTCTGACGAACCAAACTGATATTGGTTGGCGCTGAGTATCAGTGCCGTCCCGTTGGGTGTGCCATTATAGGTGACATAGGCCGACATGTTGTAGATGCCGGCGAGTTTGTTGGCCGGATGGCGCAATCCTGAGAATATCACTTTGACGTCGTCGCCGGGCTGGAATATCCGGCTTCCGGGTCGCGAGGCATTTATAATTTCCTGATGGCATTTTTTTGCTGTGAGCACCTGATAGACTGCGTTGCCGGAGGCATCTTCCAGGCGTACTATCTGACGTCCTTCTTTGAGCAGCAGGGTGTAAGAGCCATCCTGATTGGCCGTGACTCCATCTGAGCCAAAACCATTGTAGGCGACTGCGGTCTCGCTGACCGTGGGATAAGCGATTGTGATGTTGGCGACGTTCTCGGGCGTAAAGGTGTAGTAGGCGCCTTCCTCGGTGTCGAGATAATAGAATACATCGTGCTCGCTGTCGACATTGTCACCGGCAACTTTCAACTTACCTTCATTGAGGCCTGTGTTGATGAAAAAATTGGGCTTGACGGCTGATTCATTCTGCCCCACAGACACTACGTATGCGGCTGTGTTTTCTGGCCATATTGCACCCCATACTGCGCCACCCAAGTATTCCTGCCATTTCTTGTTGAACCAGTTCAGGCTGATGGCATCATAGGTGACAAGGACGATGGCCTCGCCCTGACCGATTGCTTCGATATCGGCCCAGGCCGAGCCCGGTTTCTGGGTTATTTTCAGAATATTGTCGCAGGGACGGCCGTTGAGATCAAGTACGGTGTAATGGAAGTCGGGCTCGATAAAATAGTTGTTGGTGGTGTTCTCGGTAAGCTGCCATGTGCGCATTGCATGAGCCTTGTAGGTCTCACCCGTCCTGAGCGAGAGATGGTTGGCGGCGTTGATGTTTACGAAGATGTCGCCTGTCTCGAAGCCGGTGTTTTCCTGAACACTGTGTTTGATGCCATTCGGAGGAAATGCTGCATAACTCTCACGTGAGAATTTGAGCTCGGGCACCTGCAGATTGCCATCGCTGTCGGCGCTCATCAGCATATAGCCTCCTTGTGTGAGGCCACCGGCCAACGAGGTGCGGAAGTTGTAGGTCTCGCCCACCGATATACGATAAGTATAGACCTTGTTGTCGCCCTGTTCGTCCTCGCTCAACCAAGGTATGTTGATAAAGTCAATGAAATGCGATGTCTTGCGGTTGAGCTCAAAAGAGGCTTCTTTAGGGACTGTGACGGTAAATTCTTTGGCTTTAGGGATCGTGGCGCTGACGTTGACGTTGAAATTGAGCGTCCCCGATTTGTAAATCTCGCCATAGCCTTCGGCAATGTGAGTGGCGCTGGGTTTGAATGTTATGTAGTAGGTATTGCCAACCATGGCGAGGAAGCAGCTGCGTTCGGGTTTTCCGACGCAGTCGCCCATGGTGACCACTTCCGATTCACCTTCGCGTGTGCGTACCGTCAGGTCGATGGTAAAATCGCCGTTGGCGACGCTCCAGTATGAGCCGTCCTCATGCTTGGTGTTGGTGTAGACGGTGTTGGTGAGGATGGGGCGCACTTGTTCGCTAACTGAATCGCCGACAAAGATCTCGATGGTGCCGTTGACGGTTGTGGCATCCGTTCCGTATGCCGTAAGGATATATTTGCCCGGGGCGGTGTCGAAAAAATATTGTTTCTTACTGTCCGGCTGGCCTACATCGACAGTTTCGCCGGAGACTTTGTTGACTAAAGACATTGTTGGCGAAACAGCGTTCATTTTAACACACACAGGGGCTGCATGTGATGTGATGCCGCAACATAATGCCGCAGCAAATAGAATAGATAATGATTTGGTTTGCATGTACATTATTTATAAATGATTTTCTTTCCGTTGACTATATAAAGTTGTCCGTGACGAGGATTTGTCACTCGTATTCCCTGCAGATTATAGAAATCTGTCGAGCTTTGCGTCCGGTCGGCCTCTATGCCTTCGAGGGCGTTGAGGTGTCCGTCGGGAGGTAGCGCCAGCATGTGACCCGGATTGATGTATATTTCGTTTTTGCTTAAAAGCTCGCCTTGTGGATTCCACTGGTACAGAGTTCCGGCTTCGACGAATCCACCGGCATCGGCAGCATAAAAATAGCCGGTATAGGGATTGGCATAGATGCAATATGGCATTTGCATTGACCTGATATCGTCCATCATCGATCCGGGGAAATCTTGGGTCACACCGTCGTCTCCGGCGGTATTGAAGCAGATCTCGGGGTCGATAATATTATAGTCAAAAGTATATTCGCCGGTGTAATATGAGAAGCGCGAACCGATGGCCATGAAGCGGCCGTCGGTAAATAATTGAGCTTGACAAAACACTCATTGTCGGCTTTGCCGTCAAGCACGGCCTGGCAGTTGAATATAAGCATCGCTGCCGTGACGTCATAATAGTCGCCCGGAGAGTTTATGCAGAGATATTGTCCGCTTTGTGACATTTTGCCGTAAAGGTTGATTACTCCCGTGTCGACGTTGCGCACCACTTTCATTGTCCTGGAGTCGATGACTGAAACGGTCGTCTCATAGTCATGGTTTTCGTTGAATGCATAACCGCCGGTGTTGGCTACGAAAAGATAGTCTTTATAGAGCGCGATGCCTTCGGGCTCGTATCCCACTTCAACGGCGTCAACCACTTTGAAGGTCGACAAGTCAATTTTGGCCACATAGCCTTTGGTGAATTCCATCATGCCGTTGATGGTGTTGCATTCGTGTCCGTAGGACGAAAGGTATGCATATTTACCGTCAGAAGCGAGTTTGCGGTTGTTGGGCACATCCTCGGTTGCGGCCACGGCTTTGCCTTCGGGGGTTATGAACTGGACGATGTTCGACCAGTTGATGGCCATCGCGATAAGATTGTCGTTGACCTGGATGATGTCGTTGGGAGTGTCACCGATCTTGAAACCATTGATTTTACGGAACCATTGGTTTATTACCTTGCCGTCCTCAAAATACGACAATTGTCCGTTGTCGGTCTGCCAGTTGCCTTCATTGAGGATGATAATTTTCTCTTTGGCGGATACCAAAGAGAATGTGCATGCCATCAGCGTGCAGCAAATCAATTTTCTAATCATGGGAAAATAAAAAAATTAAAAGCTATAACCTATTGTGAATTTGAAGTTTCGTCCGGGCATAGGATAACGCGGTATGTGCTCGTATTGCACATCGAACAGATCGTTGACCTCAAGCGAGGCATTGAAACTGCGCCATTGTCCGGCGAGCCTCAGGTCGGTGTTGTTGTAAGGCCGCAGATAGTCGTCGGGGTCGGCATACGACCACATGCGGCTGCCGACATGCAGTTCTGAGACCGTCAGTGAGATCCATCGCCAGCTTGCGATGGCGGTGATGCCGCAGGAAAACGTAGGCGAGTAGCATATGGGCCTGTTATACGATTTGCTTTCGGGATCGGTGCGGTTGAGGTCGCGCTGGAGCGTGAACGACGTCAGCAGCGAGAACATCCACGAACCGGTGCGGAACGCGCCATTGACAGTCGAATTGAGTCCGCGGCAATAGGTCTCGCCATAGTTGAGCATCGACCAGGTATAGGTGCCTTTCAGGGGCAGGCACACGATGCGGTCCTCGATACGGTTGATGTAGGCGTCGGCCTGTATGCCGGCATCCCACTGCGGAGCCCGGAAATGATATTCGACTCCTATGTTCCATTGTTTTGTGAATTCAGGTTTGAGATTGCGATTGCCCACCTGCGTATAATAAAGATCGTTGAGCGTGGGGGCCCGGAATATTGATTTATACCAGGCCCTGATCTGTAGCCCACGCCATTGGTAGCCAAACGTGAATGCCGGAGTGAACTTCTCAAGCGGGTCGGCAGCCCCGACATGGCTCTGCGTGTGGTCGCGATAATGCTGATAGAGCACCGATGCCGCTACGCGGAATCCGCGCCAGTTCCACTGGCCGGCGACAACCGCCTTCTGATCGAGCCGACGCACTACCGAGAAGCGTTTAAGATCGGCATCGAGCCAACTCATCCGGGCATCGTAGCCTGTCGAGAACGAGAGTCCACGCAGGGGATACCAGGCATATGACGCCGACACATATGCATCATTCTGCCAATAATGATTGTCGACTCGCGCGGTATTTTGGTTCTGAGGGAAATCTGTATTATAACGCAGATATTCATGAGCATATTTGATTGTGAATTTCACATGATGCTTCTCTTCGAAAAGTTGGTTGTATGAGGCTTGGGCAAATAGATCGGTGTCCCATTCGCGGCCGATGTTGTTGTATTTGTCTGACAGGCGACGGACAACGCCGCCGGGGCAGCCACGCTCTGATTTGTAGAAATAGAGATGTGAAGCGAAACCGCCATTGAACAACGCGGCCTCGGCACGCCAATACTCAATGTCGGAATTGAAACGATGTCCTATGGTATCTTCGTATTGCGACTTATAGCGGAACGGATAGTCACCCTTCGAATTAACGTACTCGACATCGACAAAACCCGACCAGGCCCGTCGTTTGAACTGCGCGTTGAAGC
>JAUNGA010000020.1:22804-34226 GCA_030524765.1 Bacteroidales bacterium
GATAGGTGTGAAAAGAAGCTATGCCGAAAAGGGCTGATATAGAGTCGCACTCTGGACGTCGCGTCTGGAGATAGACCGTAGCGCCGGATGCATATTCCGAAGCCGACTGACAGAAGTCCAATCGGTTGGCGTTGAACAACGATACAGATTCGAGCGTCGACAAAGAATATTTGCCAAGATCGACTGTTCCGTTCTGTGCATTGGTAATACGTACACCGTCGATATATACACCCACATGCTGTGCCCCCAAAGAGCGTACGTTGATGGTTTTGAGGCCCCCTAAGCCTCCATAATCTTTGATTTGTACTCCTGCAAAATATTTCAGCGCATCGGCTACAGAAGTCGATGATAATGCCTGAAGGTCGGCACCTTTTATAGTCTGCATAGTGGCTAATGGAGTGCGTCGGGCCGTTATCTCTACATCACGCAAGCGGTTGACTTGAGTTGCCCAGCCGGAAACTGTATCAGACACTTCTTTTGCCGTTGTGTCTGTAACACCTAAGGATAGCAAAAAGATTGCCACTAAAATCCTGACCTTGGATTTCATTGCAAGAAACAAAATGTATGTGTCGCAGCGCCAGTCCTCGGACGCTTTTTTACGACGTTAACATCGGCAGGTCTTCTGACTCATTTCCAACGCCGACTGACTTCCCAAAACAGCACTCTTGCTTTATTCAGTGTCTTTGTTATTGTCGGCAGTTAACGAAATTCACAGCAGCGGGTCTGTTCAGGATTTACACCTGATTCCCTCTTAGTTGCTCTCGCAAACCGATGTGTAATAAGATTATCGCCACAAAGATAATGAATAATTACATATCGTGCAAATTCACGAAAATATAATTCAACATATGATCCGGGACATATATTGGGTGCTGTTTGCCGGACGACGGCGGTTACCGTGCCAAAATTTCTTGATAAAGTAAGGTACCGGATAATGCATCATATTTATGAAATGGACTATAGAAAATCAAAAAAACGCGGCCGTCTGTGATATCGGCCGCGTTTATGATAGTTTATAAAAGCGATGTCGGTCAGGAGTGCTGTTTCAGATACTTGTCCATCTCGGCCGCTCCACGACGTCCGTCGCCCATGGCGAGGATGACCGTGGCCCCCCCGCGCACGATGTCACCTCCGGCAAATATCGCGGGAATAGACGCATGCAGAGATTCATCGACGGCAATCGTGCCTCGTCCGGTGACCTCGAGACCATTGAAAGCATCGGGGATGAGCGGATTGGGTGATACGCCCACGCTGACGATTACCACGTCGACCGCAATCTCGTCGATTGCGCCGGGAATGGGTACAGGACTGCGCCGCCCCGATTCGTCGGGCTCGCCCAGAGTCATGCGCTGCACGCGCATGGCGCGCACGTGGCCGTTTGCGTCGCCAAGATATTCTACAGGATTAGAGAGTGTCATGAATCCGACTCCCTCTTCGCGGGCATGGTTTATCTCCTCGCGTCGTGCCGGCATCTCGTCCTCGCCACGGCGATAGACCAGAAATGCCTCTTTGGCACCCATGCGCAGGGCTGTGCGCACCGAGTCCATGGCCGTGTTGCCTCCGCCGATCACTGCCACGCGGGCACCGCGGGGCACGGGGGTGGCATATCCCGGAGTGCCTGCGTGCATCAGATTGACGCGTGTCAGATATTCGTTGCTCGACAGAATATTGATGAGGTTCTCGCCCGGAATGCCCATGAATCGCGGCAGACCGGCGCCCGATGCCACAAATATGCCTTTGAAACCGTCGTTTATCAGATCGTCGTAGCTCAGAGTCTTGCCGATGACTGTGTCGGGCATGAATTTAACGCCCATGGCGCGCAGCGAGTCGAGCTCGGCGTCAACCACAGAGTTGGGCAGACGGAACTCGGGTATGCCGTATTTCAGCACACCGCCGATCTCGTGCAGGGCCTCAAAGACAGTGATGTCGTAGCCGCGCCTGACCATCTCGCCCGCAAACGACAATCCGGCAGGCCCCGACCCGGCCACTGCGATCCTGATGCCGTTTGAAACGGTATCTGATTCGACCCGCCGAGAGCCTGATAGCCGCTCGGTGTCAGACGCATAGCGCTCGAGCCAGCCGATGGCCACGGGTGGTCGCCGCATCTTGTTGTAGATGCACTTGCTCTCGCATTGTTTTTCCTGCGGGCATACGCGGCCGCAGACGGCCGGCAGGGCGCTGGTGCGCCGTAGCACGGCAGCAGCCTCGATGGTGCGCCCGGCCTGTATGTTTTTGATGAATCCGGGAATGTCGATCTGCACGGGACATCCTGTCACACATTGTGGGTCGGGACAGTCGAGACATCGTGTGGCCTCGACGACTGCCTGTTCGTCAGAAAGACCCTGGTTGACCTCTTCGTTGCATGTGATACGGTATGTCGGGTCGAGCATAGGCATCTGGGCGCGCGGTATGGCTGTGCGCTCTTTGGCAGTCATTGCGTCGCGCAGTTCGCGTCGCCATGCACTGTCGCGGTCGGTTGTGGTATGATTGGTCATGGCTGTTGTCAGTTGTAGGCTTTGAGACGCATGAGCATCTCGTCGAAATCTACCTTGTGGGCGTCAAATTCGGGACCGTCAACACATACAAATCGTGTGCGTCCGTCTACTGTGATGCGGCATGCGCCACACATGCCGGTGCCGTCGACCATGATGGTGTTGAGCGAGCAGATGGTGGGCACATTGTATTTCTTGGTTAGGAGAGCCACGAATTTCATCATTATGGCCGGCCCGATGGTGACCACTTCGTCTACCGGTTCACGCTGCAGCACCTGCTCAACGCCCTCGGTGACAAGACCTTTGCGGCCATACGAGCCGTCGTCGGTCATGATGATGACCTCGTCAGACCATTGTGTCACCTGTTCCTCAAGGATGATGAGGTCGCGGCTGCGTGCGGCAAGCACGCTCACCACGCGATTGCCGGCCTCTTTCATGGCCCTGATTATCGGTAGCAGCGGAGCCACGCCTACGCCGCCGCCACAGCATACGACCGTGCCCATCTTTGCGATTTTTGTCGCACGGCCCAACGGACCGACCACATCGTGCAGGCAGTCGCCTGGATTGAGGGCACAGATCTTTTCGGTCGACTCGCCCACCGCCTGCACCACCAGTGTGATGGTGCCGCGCTCGGTGTCGGCCTCGGCTATTGTGAGCGGTATGCGCTCGCCGCGTTCGTCGGGAATGACTATGACAAAGTGTCCCGGGCGGCGTGCGCGTGCGATAAGCGGTGCGTCGACCACAAGTCGCACGACGCGCTCTGAGAAGTATTGTTTGTCGAGGATCTTGTTCATGTGATGAATGTTAGCAAAGTTTTACCAGTCCGATGAGGGCCTCTGTGGTGGCGCGGTCGATCACTCGTCCGCGGTTGCCTGGCAGATGCAGCAGTCGCGAGCTGACCTGTCCGCGCACACACCAGCCAATCCATACGGTGCCGACGGGTTTGTCGGGGGTGCCGCCACTGGGGCCTGCAATGCCCGATGTGGCCACGGCACAGTCGGCGCCGGTCACGCGGCATGCTCCGGCTGCCATCTGCTCTACGACTTCGCGGCTGACGGCGCCACAGTTCTCGAGTGACAGTCGGGATACTCCCAACAGACGTTGTTTCAAATCGTTTGAGTAGCTGACTACCGAGCCGATATAGACGTCAGAGCTGCCGGGAATCTCGGTGATGCTGTGTGCGATGTTGCCGCCGGTGCAGCTCTCGGCCGTAGCGAGCGTCATCCCGAGCGAGCGCAGGCGGTGCAATACTATCTGCGCCGCGGTAGCGTCGCCGTCATAGACCATCAGGGGACCGAGCATGTCATGCAGACGATCAACTGCGGTAGCGTGGCGTGCGGCGATGTCAGAGCCTTTGGCTCCAGTGCCGTCGAGGCGCAGGCGTATCAGTCCAGGTACGGGCAGATAGGCAAGGTGCAGGTCGGGATCGAGGCTCGATTCGAATTCGTCAAGCTTCTGGGCAAGCGCCGATTCTGTGATACCGCACACCATCAGCGAACGGTGCACGATTTCGATGTCGGGATTGAAACGTTGCCTTATCAGCTCGACGACTTCGGGCAGCATTCCCTCTGTCTCAAACGGCACGCCTGGCATCGACACGAGTACTTTGCCGTCACGCTCGAACCACATGATCGGAGCGGTGCCGTAGCGATTCTGTACCACGCGGCATGATGTGGGCACGAGCGCCTGTGCCTCGGTGAGAGGGTTCATGGCGAGACCGCGCAGATCAAACACATGGCGTATGTTGTCGAGCACGGCCGGGTCGGGACGCAACTCTCCGCCGAATATCTCGGTGAGCACGCCCTTGGTGATATCGTCTTTTGTCGGCCCGAGGCCGCCGGTGGTCACCACAAGATCAGAATCGGCGAGAGCCTCGTTGACCGCTCCGGCAATCTCTTCGCGGCCGTCACCGACCGTGACTATGCGTCGCACCTGCCAGCCCTGGGGGCCGAGTGCGCGGGCGACCGCTCCTGAATTGGTGTCGGTGACCTGTCCGATCAGGATTTCATCACCGATTATAATAATAGATAGAATCATATTTGCACTCTTGCATACGGCGTGGCGTCGTAGGCACAGAAATCCTTATCGAGATATTTGTAATATCCGGCAATGGCCACCATAGCGGCATTGTCGGTGGTAAAGGCACGTTCGGGAATGAATGCCTTAAGGCCCCGTTTCTCACAGAAATCGGCCACGGCTGCGCGCACGCCCGAATTGGCTGATACGCCACCGCCTATCGCGACGGTGGTAACACCTGTCTGATCGACCGCTTTGGCCAGTTTGTCGAGCAGTATATCGATGATGGTCGACTGCAGCGAGGCAGCCAGATCGGCCATATTGTTTTTGACAAAGTCGGGATCGGCTTTGAGATTGTCGCGCAAGGTATATAAGAATGAGGTCTTGAGACCGCTGAAACTATAGTCGAGTCCCGGAATGTGCGGGCGTGCGAACCTGAAGCGTCGAGGGTCGCCCTCGGCTGCCAGCCGGTCGATGTGGGGGCCGCCGGGGTAGGGGAGTCCCATCACTTTGGCGCATTTGTCAAAAGCCTCGCCGACAGCGTCGTCGATGGTACGGCCGAGTATCTGCATGTCGTTGTATGAGCGCACAAGAATGATCTGACTGTTGCCACCCGATATGAGCAGGCACAGAAACGGATAGTCGGGCACCTCGTCGGCAGGCTCGCGGCGTACGAAATGCGACAGCACGTGGCCGTGCAGATGATTGACGTCGACAATAGGTATGCGCAACCCCAGCGACAGGCCTTTGGCAAAGCTGGTGCCGACAAGCAGCGAACCCAGTAGCCCGGGCCCGCGGGTGAATGCGATCGCCGACAGGTCGGCCCTGGTGATGCCTGCACGGCGGATGGCTGTATCAACCACCGGCACGATATTTTGCTGATGGGCGCGCGAGGCCAGCTCGGGCACCACGCCTCCATACTCCTCGTGCACGCTTTGCGATGCCGTGACGTTGCTCAGCAGCAACCCGTCGCGAATGATTGCGGCGCTCGTGTCGTCGCACGACGACTCGATGCCAAGTATGGTTATCGGCTCTGACATTAGAATATGTAGCTGATGCCGACCGTCACATAGGCCGACGAATATGATTTGACCAGTGTGTATTTCGCCTCAAGATTGAGCTTTAGCGTCGTTGAGCAGCGCAGATCAAAACCGGCGCCGAGATTGAGACCGAAACGGTTGATGTGCGAGGTGACGTCGACCGCCTCAACATCGTCGTGGCCGTGCAGGGCCCACGAGTTGAATGCCAGACCGGCCAGCGGATAGAGTGCCACCTTGTCGGTGTCAAGCAGACCGAAGGGGACGTGAAAGTTTATGTCGGCAAGAAACGCATCCTGGTTTTTATGACGAAACGCGCATCCGATTTCGGGCGATATGCGCAGGTGCTCGCTGAATGTGTACTGGAATACCAGACCGGCCACAGCCGACGAATTGTGCGACACATAGCCGATTTTGGGGCCGAGCGATTTCTCGCCCTTGTTGATGACAGCCTGAGCTGGCACCGCCACGGCGGTGGCTGTCAGAGCCGCAAGTAAAAATTTTTTGATCATTTTCGCGAAAATTTGCAGCAAAGATAATAAAATAATGTGAAAGTTTACTTTTACGATAAACAAAATACCGCCCCGCAAATGTTCTTGCAGGGCGGCAGATTATGTTATATCAGACAGCGGGCCGATTACCAGCCGGGGTTCTGCTCAAGATTTTTGTTGAGCTGTATCTGTTGGGTGGGGATGGGCCAGTAGTATTCGCGGTCAGAGAAGGTGCGGGTCATGCCGCCCGAAACGTCATAGTAGTCGCCTTTGACGCGAGTCGGAGCAACCGGAGCCATGCTCACGTTGGCGCCCAGAGCGATGTCGGGATTCTTGGCGAAGTCGAGTTTGTCGAGCTGATGCCAGCGAACGAGATCCCAGTAGCGGATGTCGTCGTCGAGCATGAACTCGCAGCGGCGGCAGCGACGGATCTCCCACAGGAGGTTTGACACGCCCATATCGTTGGCAGGGTCGGTCATGCCCTCGAGATTGGCCTTGGTGCACATGGTCAGGTCAATGCCGGCGCGGTCCCACAGAGGTGCCATATAGCTTGTGATGTCGGCGTCGCTGATTGTGCCGAGCTCTGCTTTTGCCTCGAGGATGGCCATGGCGAGACGTGCGCCCCAGAAAAGTGGCGCAGCCGTATAGTTCTTGCCTGTCTGGCCGGCATAGTCATAGGGGATGGTGAAGTTCTCGAATTTATTGATGCCGTATCCGCTACGCGATGTCATATCCATTGTGTTGGGATATTTGAAACGCATTCCCTCGTACATCAGTACGGGGAAGATTATCGCTGACAGACGTTTGTCGCGTACCGACAGCAGATTCGAGATGTCGACTGTCTGATGCTTTTCGTTAGACGGTTTGCCGCCATAGATTGATTCGGCTACCACAGCCACGCCGGCGTCATTCTTGTCGGCCTGCAGGGCCAGAGGCTTGCCGTCGGTGAAGAGGAAGCTGTCAAAGGCGTCTTTGGTAATACCGCAGACAGACGATGACGACAGTGTCCAGTTGAGCAAAGCGTGCATCAGTATGTCTTTGTTGTATGATTTCATGAAGATCACCTCGCTGTTGGCGGCGAGAGCGCTGCTCATGGAATTGTAGAGCGACTGATAATCATTGCCGATAGGATAGCTCTTGATAAGCTCAGTGGCAGTGTTCTCGACAAGTTTGAGATATCTTTCCGAGCGGGCTTTGTCGTTTTTGTGATATTTGGCGAACGTGCCCTCGAACAGACAGAACTCAACCTTGAAGGCCTTGGCCATATCCTTTGAGAATGTAGTCTTGCTTTTTGTTGTGGTGATGTTGGCGATAGCGAAGTCGATATCTTCGAGCGCAAAATCCATTACGGTGTTGCGGTCGGTACGTGGACCATACAGTACTTCGGTGTTGTCGACCTGCAGCGGCTCGGTCACCAGAGGCACATCGCCGTAGCGCTTCACGAGGGTGAAGTACTGCATGGCACGGTTGAGACGTGCGATGCCGATAAAGTTGTTGCCGTCTGTCGTCTCGGCCAGCATGCCCGACTGGACACCTTGTATGATCAGGTTGGCGCGTCGGATCTCAACATACGGATCATCCCAGTAACTCGACGTTGAGGGTGCGGTGGAGAATGTCCAGTTGGCAAACTCCGACGAGATTGATCCGGCCTGATCGTCGCTCAGGGTCTTGAAGTAGAACGTTCCGTTTGTGCCCGATCCGTAGGCGACGATATCGTTGTAGAAACGATCGCATTGACCCTGTACATTGATCGATTTATTCCAGAATCCCGCATTTGCGGTCTGCTCGGACAGTGGGAATCTGTTGTCGTCAAGGAAGTCGTTGCAGCTCGCCGTTGATATGGCGATGATTGCAGCCGCTCCGATTATATTGAGTTTTTTCATATATTCTGAAAATTATTTAGAATGTAACTTGGATACCGAACGAGAATGTCTGCGGCATGGGGATTGTACGGCCAAAGTCAGCGTATCCGCCGTTTCCGCCCTGACGGGTCTGGGTGGCAGAGGTTGCGATCTCGGGGTCAAGGCCATATTTACCGGCGCCGTTGTAGAGGAATGCGAGATTCTCGGCCGAGAAGTAGATGCGTGCCTTCTGGATATATGCCTTGCGTGTGATGTCATAGGGCAGCGTATAGCCGACAGTAAGATTTTTCAGACGCAGATAGGCCATGTTGAGCAGATAACGGGTCTGAGGGTAGAAACTGAACTGGCCGCGTCCCATGGTGCTTGACCATTTGCCGTCGCCGCCGGCGCCGTCGTACATGGCGGGGTAGGTGTTGTTTTGGTCGACTTCATAACCTACGATGTTCCATTTGTCATCATATATATAATGGTTATAAGAGTTTTGTCCCTCGAATGTGCCCATACACGACTGGGAGCCGGGGATAATTGTCGAACCGGTTGTCCACATGTTGCGTTTGCCCACGCCCTGGAAGAAGAGGTCGAGATCAAAGCCTTTCCATGCGCCGCCCACACGGAACGAATACTCATAGCGAGGCATGGCGTTGCCGATAACCTTTATGTCGCCGTGGTCGTCCATGGTGCACTTGCCTGCGTTTATCGAGCCGTTGCCGTCGAGATCCTTGAATTTGACGTCACCGGGGCCGTAGACAAAGGTGCTGTTGGTCTGCATTTCGACCTGGCTGGCGATGCCGGGCGCATAGCCTGTCTGGTGAGCGCCGGCTGCATATTTACCGTCGGGGGTGTCCCATGTGAAATCGTCTACGGTAAAGTAGCGGTCGGTCTCAAAGCCCCATATGTCGCCGTAGTAGAGACCCTCGGTGAACTGGTTGATGTTGCCGGGCGTGAAGGTGTAGATGTCACCGTTGGGATTGTTCCATTTGGTGATCTTGCTGCGCGAGTCTGCCAGGGTGGCTGTCGCATAGACATCCCAGTCGCCGAAGCTGTGGTTCCAGCCCAGAGAGATTTCCCAGCCGCGTGTGCGCAGCTCGCCGTTGTTCATGGTAGGTGCGGGGGCGCCGAGCACTGCCGGGAGCACCATGCCCGGGCCGAGCATGTCTTTGTTGGTACGTTGGAACCAGTCAAAGCTTGCAGTAATCGAGTTGTTGAGGAATCCGAGGTCAAGACCTACGTCGGTGGTGATGATGCGCTCCCATGTCAGTGAGTTTGACACAAGTGTGGGCATATCGAACATTGATATTTTCTGAGCATTGTCGCTTGTGCCATTGAGCCAGTAGATATAATTTTGCTCTATTTGATCTACAATAGGCAGGAATTTGTACTGACCGATATTCTCATTGCCGATATGGCCGTAAGAGGCGCGTAGTTTACCGTTGCTCCACCATGTCTTAAGGGGTTTGAAATAATTCTCCTCAGAGAAACGGTAGCCTATTGATCCCGACGGGAAAAATGCCCACTGGTCGTCGGCGCGGAACCGGCTCGATCCGTCGTAGCGTCCGTTGAGCTCGAACAGATAAATACCTTTGTAGTCATAGTTGATACGGCCGAAGAAGCCTGCCGTGGCACGGGTCCAGTGTGAGGGATCGCCGGTATTGTATGTGTCGCCGCTGGCGAGGTTGAGGTTGGGCAGGCTGTAGTCGACAAGGCCGGTGCGACTTACATAGAAGTACTGGTACTCCTCGCGTTCGGCGGTCGAGCCGAGCATCACCTTGAAATTGTGGTCTTGGGCAAATGTCTTGGCATAGGTGGCAAAGACGTTCATCGTCCACATGTTGTCGCGGTAGTTGCTTTGGGCGGCATATGATGATGTCTGGGTGAACGGCGAGTAGTTGGTAAAGGCCGTATTGCCCCATGTGCCCCACAGGTCGTAAGGTACCTGGCAGCCGTCGCTGTTCATATTGCGCAGCACATAGGTGAAGTCGGCCTGCAGATTGAGGCCGGGGATAATCTCGGCATCAAGCCATGCCTGCATGCGTGTGTTTGAGGTAGTGGTGCGGTTCATATGTGAGCCGAGCGAGTTGCCGATGGTGTTCTCAAACTGCTTTTTGTTGCCCTCCTCGTCGGCGATCCAGCCATAATTGAGAAAGAATCCCGGCCAGCGCCACATATATTGATAGGGATTGCGGCGTCCGTTGAGACCGAACTGCAGTGCGCTGGGTGTGTCAGAGTCGCGTTGCGAGAAGTTGAAGCGTACACCGGCTTTGAGCCACGGGAAGATCTTTGTGCTGATGTTCGCGTTGGCCATATAGCGTTTCACTTTGCCTGGATTGTAGCGCAACAGCTGCTCACGGCTGTCGTAACCGAACGACACACGATAGTTGGTCGCACCCGACACGCCCTCGAGGCTCACATTGTGTTTCTGAGAGGGCGCTGTATGGAATAGGGTCTTCTCTATATCCCAGTCGGCATAGCGTATCCATTTGTCACCTTGCACGATGTAGTCGCCTACGTTGTCCCAGCTCTCAAAGGGATGCAGCTCGACATTGTCGGTATAAGGCTTGCCGCCATGCTGTTCCTGCCATGCCTGGGCATAAGGCAGCAGCTCAGAGTATGCCATACCGAACATGTCTTTGTCGGCTCCCGATCGGCCGGCACCCTGCAGGGCGTTGTTGATCTGGTCGACTGTGTTGAGGAACTTGGGCAGCACTGTGGCTTTGCTCCATGCAAAGTTGTTGTTATAGCTGATCGACACACGGTCTTTGGTGCTTGCCTCCTTGGTGGTGATAAGGATCACGCCGAAGGCTGCGCGTGTACCGTAGATCGCCGACGACGATGCATCCTTGAGCACAGAGATGTCTTCGATATCCTCGGGGTTGAGGAACGACATATCGTCGACGGGCACACCGTCGACGATGATCAGAGGTGCGGCGTTCTGTTGGTTTGACAGAGTACCGACACCACGTATATTAATTGTCGGATTGGCATCGACATCACCGTTGGCCGAAGTGATGGTCAGGCCGGGCACAGCACCCTGCAGGGCCTTGGCCACGTCTTGCACGGGGCGGCTGTCCATTACACGAGCAACATCGACTGTAGCAACAGCGCCGGTCAGGTTGGCTTTTTTCTGCGAGCCGTAGCCGATAGCAACAAGTTCGTTGAGCATCTCGGTGGTAGGCTGCAGATAGATGGTCATGCCGTTTGCGGCAGCCAGTTCCGAGTTTTTGTAGCCTACATAGCTCACTACAAGAGTGGCGCCTTTGGGAACTTGAATTGTGAAGTTGCCGTCGAAATTTGTGGTGACGGCATTTGACTTGACACCCTTCTGATAGACGCTCGCGCCGATGACCGGCTCGTTGTTCTCATCGAGGACGGTGCCTGAGATGGTCGTCACCGCCTGACCTTGCGTCTGAGGCTCGGGGGCTGCGAAAGCGGCAAAATTGCCGGTCAGCGGCATCCCGCACGCCAGTAGCAGAGTCACAAATAGATGTTTTCTCATAAAGATATGTAAAGATGGTTTATATGTGCCT
>JAUNGA010000108.1 GCA_030524765.1 Bacteroidales bacterium
GGGGTCCTGTTGTTCGGGGGCCACCCAGTCCGTCAAGCCCGCGGGGGGGCCCTCCCGTGGGGCGCCCCCCCCCGACTGTGTATGATATGTTTGACTTTTGATTATTGCAGGTCTCAGTCAAGACCCCGTTACATGTACTTTTGCGGTCTTGCGGTTTCCGTCCTGGTAGTTGGTGACGATGATATATGTTCCCGGCGTGAGATTCTGCAGCCGGTCATTGGCGCTGAGGCAGGCTACGTGAACGCCGGTTATCGAGTAGACATCTATGCTGCTGATCGCCGCATCTGTCTCGAGTTGGCCATTGCCGGCAAAACCTGCCGGACAGTCTATGGTGACAATTGAGGTGCCAAAGCGGTTTGATGCCATGATGTCGACCCAGTTGTGACACGAATCTATTATATCGACACTGTAGACAAAAGGAGACGATAGCGTTTTGATGCCACGTAATATGACTGCGGTGGTCCATTCGTTGTCACTGGCCACGTCTATATATTGACCATGCAGACCTGCATAATCGACCTCTATGTCGAGATACCAGACATCACTGTTATTATACTGTCTTTTGCCGGTGATGACCGGTGTACCGAGCCATGGCTTGAGATCGAAAGGATAATCGAGCACATATGCTGTGGCGCTGAGGCTATGATTGACAGTCGCTATTATCTGCGCCTGCACGATTCCGTTTTTTACGCCTACATAGCTCTCGGCAAGGTCATCGAGTGTAATCGGCCCGGCAGTATATATACTTGTGTTTTTTTCCACAGATATGATATGCCAGTCACCTTTTTCCATGGGCAGATATAGACCCCATCCGTCGGCGACAACTTCGGCGCCGTTGTCATCGATCAGCTTGAAACTGTTTTCGCGGAATATATTTGCTGTTCCCTCGCCCGAATATTCTATATGGGTCTCGGCGGCAACTACAGGCAACAGCAGGCCTATCAGTGATGCAATCTGTTTCATACTGACCATATAACGTGTCGTGCCCTATTAAAATTGTACCTGTAACTGATTTATTGCCGAAAGACGAATCATTCCGGCAATTATCCGGTTATAAAAATAGCGCGCCAGACTCCGGAAGAATGGCGCGCTTATGAGGTTTGAGTCGCGTGGTATTATTTCTTGCCACGGTTGCCGTAACGGCTCATGAACTTGTCTACGCGGCCTGCGGTGTCGACAAGTTTCTGCTTACCGGTGAAGAAGGGGTGCGACGAGCTGGTGATTTCAAGTTTTACCAGGGGATACTCCTTACCGTCGATGGTGATGGTTTCGCGGGTGGCGATAGTCGAGCGGGTAATGAATGTTTCTTCGTTCGACATATCTTTGAACACAACTTCGCGATAGTTGGCGGGATGGATGTCTTTTTTCATTGTTATAACGTTATAGCTTTAATATTCATTTCGTTTTCGACGTTGGTAGGGCGTCTGCTTCGTAATGGCGTGCAAATTTACGCATTTTTACTCAGTTAGCCAAATATTGCCGCTTAAAGATTCGAATTTTTGATGAAATAATGTCTGATTAGGCAATTAGAGGAATAATAAAGACGTCACTCTGTTATTTCGCGGTCATTTTTGCCGTCTTCGATCTGATGTCGCACTGATTCCTCGTGGAGTGCTGCGAGGAGTTGTCGCATGAAATTTTCGCTCAGACCGATGTCGGTGCCGGCGGTTATGCGTCGGCTCATGAGGGTGTTGTAGCGGTCGGGCTGTATGACGGCCATGCCGTTGAGGCGTTTGTATGCGCCGATCTCGCGGGCTATGCTCATGCGCCTTGCTACGACCTCGAGCAGTTCGTCGTCGATCTCGTCGATGCGTCGGCGCAGATCGTCAAGCGTGGGGCTGTCTACACATCCGCGGCGTGGGGCCAGATCGGCCATCAATGCCTTGAGTTGATCGGGTGTGATCTGTTGGGCACTGTCGCTCAATGCACGGCATGGCTCGATATGGCTCTCGATGATGAGCCCGTCAAAGCCCATGTCGATGGCCTGGCGTGCGACCGACGCTACCATATCGGCATGTCCGGTGATATGACTTGGGTCGCATATTACAGGCAGTCCAGCCAGCCGGCGCCGCAGTTCGATGGGGATGCTCCAGTGTGGAGGATTGCGGTATTTGCTTTCGCCGTACGTGCTGAATCCGCGGTGTATTGCTCCCAATCGGCGGACTCCGGCGTCATAGATGCGCTGCAGGGCGCCTATCCACAACTCGAGATCAGGACTGACAGGATTCTTGACCAGCACGGCCGGCTGCTCGGACGTAGATGCGATTGCGTCGGCAATCTCTTGCACTGCAAAGGGATTGGCCGATGTGCGTGCGCCTATCCACACAATGTCGACGCCGGCGTCGACTGCCGCCTCAAGATGGTCGCGGGTGGCTACTTCGGTGGCGGTGATCATGCCGGTCTCGGCCTTGACGTCGGCGAGCCATTGCAGAGCCGGCAGGCCCACACCCTCGAATCCGCCCGGACGTGTGCGCGGTTTCCATACGCCGGCGCGGAAGACACGCACACCGGCTGCGGCCAGCCGGCGGGCGGTGGCCATGACCTGATCGCGGCTCTCGGCACTGCACGGGCCTGCAATCAGCAGCGAGCCATTGTCGGCAGTGCCCGGTATGGTCTGCAAATCTGTAAACACAACAATACTGACTTATTATAAAATTGCTGAGATTTCTTTGAACGCATAGGTGCGCGGCGGGTCGGTGTCAAGTGTCAGGTGCCCCGAGAGAGCTACATCGCGCAGGGCGGCAGTGATATCTTCGCCGGTGAGAGCGCCGTGCCACCGGTGTAGACCGTGCCTGCGCCATAATCTGTCGTGATAGCGGCGCGACAGCGTCTCGTCGTCGGGGGCTGCCTCATAGCTGTCAAAAGTCTCTACGATATGCATAGTCACATCGGCAAGCAGAGTGTCGAGGTCATAAGTGAGGCCTGTCAGCAATGTCATTGACACCGGATTTGGCGCGTCAGAGCGGAAGACCGACTGATTGACATTGATGCCTATGCCGATGATGGCGTGGTCGATCCGGCGCCCCGAAAACGAGTTTTCAATCAGTATGCCGCAGATCTTCAGGTCGTCGACATATATGTCGTTGGGCCACTTGACTGTCACTCGACGGCCGGGCATGGCCCGTTCGAGCGCCTCGGCCACGGCGATAGACACAAGCATCGACATGCGGAACGACTCGGCGGCTCCGATTACCGACGGGCGTAGCAGCAGCGAGAACGTCAGATTGCGTCCCGGCTCGGCTTCCCACGAGTTGCCACGCTGGCCACGCCCTGCGGTCTGCTCGCGGCAGGCCACGACAGCGCCGTGCGGCAGCCGGTCAGCGCGCGAGGCGAGTTCGCTGTTGGTCGATGTGGCCGTATCGAGCCATATCGGAGCCGGTATTATGCCGCTCATCGTGTGACGGTGATGTCGCGCGACAGATCGTCGTTGACCTTGATATCGACGCGCACGGTATCGTCGGGCAGTATGTCCTCTACCATGCCGGGCCACTCGATCAGACATAGGGCGCCCGAGTCGAGATAATCCTCGATGCCCATGTCGAGAGCTTCCTCAAGATTCTCGAGACGATAGAGATCGAAGTGATATATGAGTTCGGCGGTGGTGTCCGACCGATATTCGTTGACGATTGCAAATGACGGCGAATTGGCCTCTTCGGGGTCGACGCCAAGAGCCTGCGCCAGTGCCGAGATAAAGGTGGTCTTGCCTGCGCCCATCTCGCCTGTAAAGGCATAGACGGTCTCGTCGCCCATCAGTTCGACAAATCGGCGCGCGGCGCCGGGCAGATCGGCGGTAGATGCCACATGTATTGTAATAGTTTCGCTCATAACGGTCTATCTCTGTTATTTGGCCGACAGCGTGATCAGCGGCACGAGCATCTCTTCCATCGAGATGCCGCCGTGCTGGAATGTGCCGGTATAATATTGAACGTAATAATTGTAGTTGTTGGGATAAGCAAAGAAGTCGCGGCCACAGGCAAAGATATAAGTCGTGGCGACATTTGGAGCCGGCAGACCGAATTTGTCTGGCTTTTTGATTTCGTAGACCTGTTTGGGATTGTAGCTGAGTGTGCGGCCCAGTTTATAGCGCAGGTTGGTGTTGGTGTTGCGCTCGCCCACGACTTTGATAGGATTGTCAACGCGTATGGTGCCGTGGTCGGTGGTAAGCACAATTTTTGCCCCCGACTCGGCGATGCGGCGGAAAAGTTCGAGCGCCGACGAGTGGCGGAACCACGATTCGGTGATCGAACGATAGGCGGCATTTGTCGAGGCCAGCTCGCGTATCATCTTTGACTCTGTGCGGGCATGCGACAGCATGTCGATAAAGTTGATGACGATGACATTGAGATCATTGCCGCGCAGCGACGGCAGATCGCGTATGAGGCGGTCGCCTGCCGACGAGTCGTTGATCTTGTGGTACGAGAATTTGTATTTGCGTCGATAGCGTTCGATCTGTGTCGCTATCAGAGGTGATTCGTTGAGGTTTTTGCCCTCCTCGGAGTCTTCATCGACCCACAGATCGGGAAACATCTTTGCTATCTGAGCCGGCATCAGCCCCGAAAAGATGGCGTTACGGGCATATTGGGTGGCTGTCGGCAGAATCGATGTATAAAGCTCCTCATCGATCTTGAACGTCTCGGCAAGCAACGGTTTGATCATGCGCCATTGGTCGAGACGGAAGTTGTCGATCAATATGAAGTAGACCTTGTCGCCCTGCTCGAGCATCGGGAATACCCGGTCGGGGAAGATGCGCGGGCTCATCAAGGGTGCCCCCTGGCCCGGCTCGGGCATCCAGCGTTCATAGTTGCGGCGGATCCATTTGCCGAATGCTGCATTGGCCTCGGATTTCTGCATGCTCAGCAGCTCGTCCATATTGGTGTCGGTATCGGCGAGTTCCATTTCGCGGTAGACGAGTTTGCCGTAGAGCTCATACCAGTCTTCGATCGTATCGGCCGAATTGATCTGCATGGCTATCTGCTGGAAATCTTCGCGATAGTCGCGTGTGGCCTGTTCGCTCACCAGTCTGTCGCTGTGCAGCAGACGTTTGAGGGCTATCAGTATCTGGTTGGGATTGACCGGTTTGATCAGGTAGTCGGCTATCTTGCTGCCGACG
>JAUNGA010000021.1 GCA_030524765.1 Bacteroidales bacterium
GAAGATGCGTATCATAGATCGGTTGATTTTTGTGCAAAGTTAAGGCGCCGACAGGACGGCTGCTCAACTTTTGGCAGAATCGACCAAAAGTCTGCTGTTTTTTTGATTATCATATATAACGATAAAAAGGAACTCCATCACGGAGTTCCTTTTTATGGGTTTCCAATAGGTACAATTTCTAAGGTAAAAAAGATTGTTTTTAGGTTTGCGATACAAATGTCGCCGTTTTTTACGTGCTGACCAAATAATTTTATATGTTATGCGACATGTTTTTTAAGCACTTATTGATATTTTCATATCGTTTACATATTTTAAGTAATTATCAATCAATAGATATTAACAAAAAGTGCGTAATATTTCACTATATTACGCACAGTCTTAAAATATGTTAATCACATAAATTACGAACCAATCGAACGATTTATCGAGTCGATAGCGTCACGCAAATCTTTGTCGATGGGAATACGCTCGTCGATATTGCGACAGGCATAAATGACTGTGGCATGTGTGCGACCGAGCTTGGTGCCGATGGTCTTGTAAGACATGTTCACGTGCTTTTTGGCCATATACATCACAATCTGGCGGGCATCAGAGATTTCACGCTTGCGGCTCTTGGTGAAGAGCGTGTCGGCCTCGATCTTGAAGTAATCGCATACGGCCTGGGTGACCATCTCGAAGTTGACCTGCGATCGCCGGATACGTATCGCATTCGCTACCACGGGGCGGGCAAGATCGATGGTGATCTCGCGATTGAGCACGGTGGCGTGTGCCACAAGCGACACAACCACACCCTCGAGCTCGCGTATCGAGTCGGTGACATTCTCGGCGATATAGTCGATCACGTCGGCCGGCAGACTGAGACCATCCTGCTCGGCTTTCTTGATCAGCACGCGACGGCGCAGATCCATGTCGGGTTTCTCGAGCTGAGCCGATGCGCCCCACTTGAACCGCGACAGCAGACGGGCCTCAAAACCGTCCATCTCTGACGGCGGACAGTCACTCGAGAGAATAATCTGACGATTGTTCTGGTGGAGTTGATTGAATATGTGAAAAAATGTATTCTGTGTCTCGGCTTTGCCGGCAAGATCCTGCACGTCGTCGACGATAAGGGTGTCGATGCTCTGATAGAAGTGGAAGAAATTGTTGATCTGCCCCTTGTGTATCGCAGCCGTATATTGGCTCTGAAAGAGTCGCGCCGTGACGTAGAGCACACGTGCGCGAGGGTTCTGCTCCTTGATACGAATGCCGACGGCCTGTATCAGATGGGTCTTGCCCACACCAGTCGGACCGAAAATAAAGAGCGGGTTGAATGTCTTGTTGCTCGGATCGTTGGCAATAGACTCGGCGATAGTGCGTGCGATGCTGTTGCTGGATCCGCTGCAATAGTTCTCGAAATTGTATCGCGGATTGAGCTGCGAGTCAAACGGCTTGGGATCAGGAGCCTTGTAAGGATTGGCAGGCTCAACGCCATTGTTTTTGATAATAGGCGAGTATTCGGCCGAACGCACCTCCACACCCGAGGCAGATTCGTTCTGAACAGTCGTGTAGCAATAAAACAGTTTGACCCCGGTGCCATAGACCTTGTCAACGGCACTTTTGAGCAGATTGAGGTAAAGTTCCTCGATGTGCTCTACATAAAATGATGTCGGTACGATCAGTCGCAGCTCTTTATTACTGAAAGAGTAGGACTTTATCGGACTGAACCAGGCGCTGAACTGCTGTGCGGAGATGTTGTCGCGAATGATCTCGAGACATTTCTCCCACAGTTGGGTGTGATCTAACTGCATTTCCTGAAAGGGGGTTACTTAGTTTCGTTTTATTTGCAACACAAATTTCCGACAATTTTTTCAAATAACAAATCACTTTTTTACTTGCATTTTTCGAATATATCGCAACGATATAATATTCAACGCATTATAACAGCCTCCTTAAACAAATCTATACAAATACTTTAATTCTTGCAGGATATATATTTATAAATCAGTCATTTGAGCGACACATAAACAATGTTCCACGCCTGTCAACACAAACATGTTACAAGGCGTGGAACTCCTATTTTTAAACGGCTTGCAAGGGAGCGTGCACGAGCCGTAAAATTTTTATTATTTGAAATTATTCCAAATAAGACGTTATCGTGGATTTTCTGAAACCAAACTGTATGTCAGAGCAATTTTATACTGATATATCGTTTGGGATTGCGTTTGATATCGACAAACAGCGAGTCGAGACTTGCCACAGTGCTGTTGAGATTGTTGTAGAGCTGCGGGTCGTGAGTCATCAGACCGAGTGTCGAATTCGGATCATTGAGCTGGGCAGACAGCTCGGCCAGGTTGGCAGAAATGACCTGCAGGTTGGCCATGACCGAATCAAGAGGGATCTCGCGCATCTGCGCGGTCAGCTGCGATATATCGCCTGAGGCGGTGTTGAAGTTGCCCGTGATCGCCTTGATGTCGCCCGTGATGGCAGGCATTGTGGCCATGAGGCGGTTGAGATCGCGCGTAGTCTTCTCGAGGTTGGCTGTAATCGCGTCGAGACGCTGCACCGATGCGAGCACTGCCGGATGAGCCACCAGAGCATTGATCGATGTGAGCAGAGTGTCGACCTTGGGGATAACAGCTGATACGGAGGGCAGCAGCTGGTTTGAGACATTATCCATCATGCCCTTCGGCACTACACCGATGAGTTTGTCGCCGACATTGTGATAGCTGTCGGTACGGGCCATGTCGAGAGCGATAGATGCCGTGCCGAGCAGGTCAGTGGCCAGAATGGCCTTTGACCCCGAAGGAACCTTAAGATTTCGGTCAAGCGAAAGCTCGACGAGCACGTGCCCGGGATTGTCGTACTCATAAGAGATGTCGCGCACGAGGCCGACCTTGAATCCGTTGACAGTCACGGGCGCGCTCTGGGCAAGGCCCTCGACATTGTCAAATGACACATAATAATAGTTGGCGGCCTTGAAGATATTGACGCCCTTCAGGAAGTCGATGCCGATAAACAGCACGGCCATCGCCACAAGCACGATGAGACCGATAAGGATTTCTTTACGGAAAAGTTTTTTCATTGTCTTAGAGCTGTCTGAGGGTACATTATTCGATGCGGACACCGTCGCGCAACTTAATAATAAACGCTTCAGGATATGTTTTCTTTAGTTTTCTCAGTGATTTTTTTGCCGATTTGAGCGATTCGTGATTACCGACAACATATTTATATGTGTTGTCCTGTGTGTAGTACCATACGTCGGTGAGCCCTGCAAAGACGCGGTCGTCGGGTCGCAGAGGCGACGGCGAGGCAACGATCTGCACACTATATGTGATCTTGCCCTCTTGTGACGGTGCAGACGATGCAGTCGGCGTCGACGTTGTCGCGGGGGCGACAGTGTTGACGCGCGGTGCCGTCGGAGCATCCTCGGGCTTGTGACGCTCATAGTAGGCAGCGAACGCATTGGCCAGCGAACGCGCGCACTTGTCTTTGCCGGCGCTGCTGTGCAGGAACCGTTCGGCCTCAGGATTGCAGATAAAGTCAAGCTCGACAAGTACGGCAGGCATCGACGTGGCCCGCAGCACGAGGAAACCCGACTGTCGCACCCCCTTGTCGGCGCGGCCGGCCGTGCCGACAAGTTCACGCTCGACATTGTCGGCAAACTCGATCGAGTTTTTCTGATGACGGTTCTGAGTCAGTTCGAAGATAATATAAGATTCTGTCGAATTGGGATCGAAGCCCTGATAAGTCTCAGAGAAATCGTTCTCGAGCTCGATCACACTGTTCTCGCGCATGGCCACGGCGAGGTTGTCGTCGTTGCGATGTAAACCGAGAGTATAGACAGAGGCACCGTGTATCTTGTCGCGGCCGCGTGTCTTGGCATCAACCGAATTGACATGTATCGAGATGAAAAGATCGGCCGAAGCCTTGTTGGCGATGCGGGCACGGTCGTTGAGCGGGATGAAACGGTCATCAGACCGGGTATATACGACCTTTACCGCAGGATATTCGTCGCCGATGATTTTACCCAGACGTTTGGCGACATCGAGCACGATGGTCTTCTCATTGGTGAGTCTGCCCCGGCAACCGATGTCCTTGCCGCCATGGCCCGGATCGATGACAACCGTAAATGGTTTATTGCCGTCGACGGCCGTGCGTGCCGACACAGCCACAGCTGTAGTCAGCACCGTCAGCATGATGAATAATTGTCGCAACAGACGATTCATAACCTTGCAAAATTACATAAAAGTATGTAATTGCGGGCAGTCGTCGACATGTTTTTTACCATTTAAACCAATTTTGACGCCACAAGGGTAAAATATGCGTTATATTTTATGTCAGACATGGACGAAAATCGGTTACAGATTCATATCTTTGCCAAAAATTCACGATCGATGAGAAAGATTGTCTACACCACCATATTAGCGTTAACGGCGTTGCTCGCATGCAGCCGCGCCGAAGAAGGGACGGCACCCCAGACAATTGTGCCGCTTTACCGCATGATGGCTGATTTCAGCAGCATGTCGACGGCAGCACGCGACAGTTTCATGACCGCCGACTCGGCTCAGATACGGGCGATGGTCGAGGTGATCGGCGGCGGAAGCCCCACTGCCGACCAACTGACACGCTGGTCGCAGTCAATGCCTGTGACAATCTTCACACCGCCCACAGACAGTGTATTCCCTACCCTCGCGCCGCTCGAAGACACTCTCGGCATCATACTGGCACGTGCCGGGCGCGAGAGTCTCGATCTGCCGCGGCGCAGCTACGCAGCCGTGGTATGGGGCAACCGGCGCTCTATCGTCATCAACGGCGATGTGGTGCTGATAGCGCTCAATCATTATCTCGGTCAGGACTATCCCGGCTACGGGCACTGGCCGCTTTATATGCGCATCGACAAGAAACCCGGCCGGCTGCCATACGACATCACCGAGGCGCTCGTCGCCAGCCGATATGCCTATGACGGAGGGACGAACGCCACTGTGCTGTCGCGCCTGATCTACGAGGGTGTGCTCGCCGCAGTCAAAATGGCACTCGTGCCTGACGCAAAACTCACCGAAGCGCTCGGTTACAGCGAAAAAGAGCTTGAATGGCTTGATGAGAACCAGACGGAGATCTGGAGGCAGATCGTAGGCCAGAACCTGCTCTATGACACGTCGGAGATCACTGCCGACCGACTCGTGGCGCCCGCGCCTGCCACAAGCATCATATCGCCTGACACACCGAGACGCGCCGGCCGCTATATCGGCTATCGCATCGTCAGCGAGTATATGCGCCACCATAGCGATGTGACGCTGCAGCAGATGCTCAGGCCGGACTTCTACACCGACCAGGCGGTATTGATCGAGTCGGGCTACGAGGGAAAATAAGCGACAGACAGACCGATTGCGCCATAGCAGGCGTTTGCCGGACGGTGCTTATTCGCGCTTTATGATCGCGATATCATTTTCATATCCCGAGAATGTCACGCAGCCATCGGCTACTTTTGCCGTCTGCCCAGTATAAAGTTCTGTGAGCGTATCGCCGTCGTTGAATATGCCGTCGACAGATATCGCCCGGCCCAGATCGGGACGGAGACGTATGAGCAAGGTGTCAGATCCGTTATATCTCACACATGTATGGGTGTCGATCGTGTGCTGCCATCCTGTGCCTATTACGGGATTTGACCGGCGTATCTGACCGAGTTTCTGAAAATGGCGCAACTGAGCCTCGTTTATATGCGCCCAATTCATGTCAGAACGGAACGCCTGATCGCTGTCGACGTTGAGACGTGCCTCACTCAGTTCACGGCCGGTCTCATCGCCATAGAACACCTGCGCAACGCCGGGAGCCAGAATGAGAGTAGTCGCACAGTCGATCATCCGGCTCATGTCGGCATCACGATGATATGAATTGTTGAGATAATTGAAAGGATGCCAGCCGGCATGTGCGGCGACGCTGTCGGCATATGCCTGCCAGGTGTAGACAATATTGTCGAGATCGCCGTGTTTCGGAAAAAAGAAATTCACCATACTTGAGAAACCTGCATCGGCATACCCGGGCTTGTAGTCGATGGAAGCGTTGTCAAAATCGCCCGTCATATAGAACCGGTCGGTCCATTCCGAGGCCGGAGAATCACGATGGGCCGCCCTCCATCTATCAAGAGCCGCATTACAGGCCTGATTAAGTTCTTTCCACCGGCCAGTGCGGACATTCTCCACTATATCGCAGCGGAAGCCATCAATGCCGAATTCCTCGACCCACGATGAGATCCACGCAATAAGATACCGCATAGGAGACCATTCCTGATCCTTACGGTATTGCAGAGCCGAGGGATTGTTCCATGCCCCGTCGGCTTTACTTTCCCGATCCCATTTAGCATGCAGAAAGGCTGGTATCGCGACCGGCTCATCGCTTTCGTCTTTGAAATCGGGCATACCGTAGAGAGTGGCTTCCAAGGGGTTGTTCTCATCCCAGTTCTCGTCAGGCATACGTATCCATCCGCGGTCATACCACCCCTTCCAGCCGAGACGGCCGGCATAGAAATCGTCATAGCTCCAATCGCGCCGATGCTGTGCGGCTTCCGCTTCTGTCAGCCGGGTATCGGCGAATCCTGTCTGCACAGCGTCCAACAGAGTAGGATAACCGGGATCGTTGAGATTGGCCCCGAGCATCACACGTATGCCCTGGGAGTGGAGAGTGTCGACAAGCTCACGGAATTCGTCAACCGTCCCGTAATTCTTGTCAATGCGTGTATAGTCGAGCGGATAATAGCCGTGATAGCCATAGTGGGGAAAATCATTGACCGGCCCCGATCCTGACATCCATCCGTGAATCTGTTCGTAGACATCGGTCATCCACACCACATCTATGCCCAGATCGGTGAAATACCCTTCGTTGGCTTTCTTGAGCATGCCTTTGAAATCGCCGCCGTGGAATGTGGCCGCATTCAGCCGCTCACTGCCATAGTCTACAATACGTCCATAATTGACGTCATTGGCTGTGTCGCCATTGCAGAACCGATCTGTAATCACAAAATACACTGTGGCACCGCCCCAGTCAAAATCAGAGGCCGGGGTCTGCGGATATGCAGAACCTGACAATGCGGCCAAAGTAATAAAAGCAAGTAAGTATGATTTTGTCATCATGAGATATTTTTTTTGCAAAATTATCTCATAGCGATCATGCCTGCAATACTGATTTATAACCATGCGGTTCTACAACAGGCCCATGACCGTAGCCGCCATTATGGCTTCCACGGAATTGCCCACACTCAGACGCTCCAATATATTCTGGCGGTGTCTGTTGACCGTATGGATACTGATTCCCAGCATATCGGCTATCTGTTTACTCGGATAGCCGTCTTTTATCAGCAACAGCACTTCTTTCTCACGATCGGTCAATACATGCTTCTTTTTATCTGAAAAGGAGAAATCGATTATCTCGCCTGAATGGTTATTCACAATGCGCGGACTGATGCCGGACGCCATCTCCCGCTCAGGCGACAAATCATAGCAGCATAATATCAGCCATATCTTACCGGCAGGCGATGGCCTCATTATCTGTGTGCTGTTGCTGATCACACGGTATTGACCGTATCTGTCTTTTATTCTTATACGGCATGTAGCCTTGTAGCGCAGCTTTTCATCGGGAGGCAACGGATGCACAAATTTGAAGTATTCATACTCAAGCATCCGTTTTTCGACGAGATCGCCGGGGTGAAGCCGATTGTAGATAACATCCTCGTCGCTTGAAGAGATGTCGCGGTATATAAATGGTGTCTCTCCTATCCCGAGCAGGGATGCCAGCCGGCCGCCGAACAGATAACAGCGGTCGCAGGCCGCGTCTGTAATCACGCAGCAGGCGCCGGTGACCGATGTCATATTCCCGGCAAGTCTTTTGCAAATTTCAATTTCGCCGCCATCAAGGTCTTCCTTTTCAAGATATTGGAGCGAATATATCTGATCGAGCTCTTTTCTTAATATATCCATCGCCTATGACAATTATCGATATCTGAGATGCCGTGGGAAATAAAGCCGGCCGACTCAGACCGGATCAACGTCGTAATAAAGTGTAAGGCCATGCATCAGCGGCGACGCCTGCACGGCGATGTATTGCTGACGCAAAATATCTTTGACACGCGCGATCGACGCATTGGTCTCTATACGCAGCATTATCCGGCGTATGTAGAGCGATGCCACCCGCGACACCGCCGGCTCGACAGGGCCGTTGACCCTGTTTCCGAGCAAACGCCGCAGACTGTCGGCATAACCGCGCGCCAGACGATCGACCGTAGCACGGTCGCGATGTTTGATATATATATTTATGATACGCGAGAACGGCGGATAGCAATATTCACGACGCTCGTCGAGTTGCCAGTGATAGTATCCGTCGTAGTCGTGAGCCTTGACAAACCCCACCACCGGATGCGCGGGCGTATATGTCTGTATCATCACTTTGCCCGGATTATCGCTGCGACGACCTGCACGCCCCGACACCTGCTCGAGCAGATTAAAAGCGCGCTCGGCCGACCGGAAGTCGGGATAATTGAGCACATTGTCGGCGTTGACAACGGCCACGAGGCCCACCGACCCGAAATCAAGGCCTTTGGTGACCATCTGCGTGCCGACGAGGATGTCGGCCTTCCCGGCCGAGAACCGGTCGATAATATCAGAGTAGGCCTCCTTGTTGCGCGTCGTGTCGAGATCCATACGCAGAATGCGCGCTTCGGGATATATGGCCGCGACATCGTCTTCGACACGCTCGGTACCGTAGCCCTCGATCTCAATCGACGGTTCATGGCAGTTGGGACATACCGTGGGTACAGGATATGTGGCGCCGCAATAATGGCATTCGAGCGTGTTTGACCGCTTGTGATATGTCAGCGCCACGTCGCAGTGGTCGCACTTCGGCACAAACTGGCATAGCTTGCAACGTGCCCGTGGCGAGAATCCGCGACGGTTGTGGAAGACTATCATCTGACGGCCGTCGCCAATGACATGACGCCCCTCGGCGACGGTGACATTGGCAAAGGCGCCGTCTACTGCCCGGCGCTGCCGCTCGCGCGCCATGTCGACAACCTGCATCTCGGGCAGGCACACGTCGCCAAACCGTTGAGACAAGGTCACCAGACCGTACTTGCCGCCCTCGGTCGCTTTGTAATATGTCTCGATGGTAGGCGTAGCGCTGCCAAGCAACGTCTTGGCGCCGTGCAGCGAGGCAAGCACGATAGCGGCATCGCGGCCGTTGTATCGTGGTGCCGGATCGACCTGCTTGTAGCTCGGCTCATGCTCCTCGTCGACGATCACGAGACCGAGGTCTCTGAACGGCAGAAATACGGCCGAACGTGCCCCTATCACGACACAAGGCCCGTTAGACGCCAGCATGTCGCGCCATATGTCGACACGCTCGTTGTCTGAGAATTTACTGTGATATATCCTGACCTTACGGCCGAATACAGCCTGCAGACGGCGTGTGAGCTGGGTGGTCAGCGCTATTTCTGGCACCAGGAACAGAGCCTGACGCCCCTGTCGCAGCACAAAATCTATCAGATGGATATAGATTTCGGTCTTGCCCGACGATGTGACGCCATGCAGCAGCGTGACATTGTGGCCGATAAACGAATTGTGGATAGAGCGCAGAGCCTCATCCTGCGCTTTACTGAGCACAGGCAACTCACGCGCGCCCTCGGACGAGCCGCTGTCGGGAGCACTGAAGCGCGACACCTCGCGGGTCTCTATCGCGACAAAGCCTTTGCGGCACAGAGCCTGCACATGCTCCCAGGTGACGCCGGGGGCGGCATCGAGCAGCGCACGGCGCTCGACGGGTCTTACAGGAGCGCCGGCATTGTTGAATCCGGTCATCGACAGGATGGCGAGAAGTGCTTTTTCCTGACCGGCCGACCGCCTGACCGATGCAAAAGCAGCCGTAAGAGCAGGCGCGTCGCCTCTCGGCATGGCCGGAGCGACATATTGCACTTTCAGACGCCTGTAGCGTGTGACCATCGATTCGTGCATCACGAGCACGCCGGCATCTACCAGCCGGCTGACACGTGTCTCTACCGCTGTCATCGCGGAGTCGCCGGCAAGGTCTTTTATCGATATCTTACCCTTAGCGCGCACTGCGTCGACCAATTGCAGATCTGCCTCAGACACCTCGGCAAGCTCGTCGCCGAGCTCAGGGTTGATCTCGACCACACTCTCGCTCTCGAGCTTAAGGCCGGCCGGCAGAGCTGCCTTGTAGACGTCGCCGACCGGACACATATAATAGTCGGCCAGCCATCGCCATAGCTTTATCTGCGGATATATGACCGTAGGCGTGCTGTCAAGCAGATCGGCCACAGCCTTGACATCAGGCACATCTGACGGGCGCACAGGCGATAAACTCTCGACAATACCCGTCACATACCGTCTGGGTCCGAAAGGCACGATAACACGGCATCCGACAGCAATGCGTGCGTGCATATCGGCAGGCACCTCATAGGTAAACGTACCCTCGAGCGGACGAGGCACGATGACAGATGCGTAGAGACGGGCCATGATCAATGTCGATGGGGGGTGATGACTATCTCACCGAGATTTTTGTCAAACTCCATGCTGATGAGCTTTTTCTCGTAGAGCTCGCGCATGACACGTTCGAGAGCCGCGACATCATCGACGGGTGTCGAGCGCAATTGTTGCTCAAGCCGGTAAATATCGTCCTTGATGATGGCGCCCTTGAGCGAATTGACGGCCGTAGGCAGTTTGGCGAGCAAATCTTCACGCAGGTCGACCTTGGGATACATCTTGCTCAGCTGCACCGGCTCGGAAGTCATGCCGGCCACGAGCTCGACCATGCGTCGGTCGTCGATGCGCAGCATGCGTTGCTGAATATAGTTGTCTGAGAACTCGTCGGTGGCCGCGAGATAGTCGGCATCGGCATCGGCGATGAGCTTGTCTTCTCTGAGCTTGATAGTCTCCATGTCAAGTCCTTCGTCGCATATCTCGCTCTGTCCGGCTGCGATCGCCCGCTCCCGCCGCTGTTGCAGGCGTTTGTCATTGTCGGCGAGATCTCGGTCATAGCTGCCAAAACGTATCTCGCAGGCAAGCTGCCACAGGGCAAGCATGTCGGGATGGGAAAAGGTGACGCCGTCACGCTCAAGCTCGAGCTTGACATAATCGATGACAGTCATCGGCACAGGCCGGGTGTCATCGTCATCGGTATATACATCACACAGGTAATAGGCGCCATGACGCAGCACATAGGTGATAAGCTCGTGCTCGGCGCGTCTGACAGGCTCTGAAATGCCGCCAGCAGACGTCACGGGGACATTGTCTGACGGCACGTCGACGACATCACCGACTACCGGAGCCTGCGATTGCAGGTCGGCCTGGCGGCGGTCATGCTGCTGATTGCGGCGTTTGGCCTCTTCTTCGGCACGTCTGGTAATAAACCGCCCGAGCTGGGCGGCAAGCGTGTTGAAGCTGACACCGACCTTGGTCGAGCACCGATCGAGATATAGATCGCGCTCGACCACATCAGGTATGAGCGATATCGTGGTGAGTATGTCGTTGATGGCCTCGGTGCGCGAGCGCGGATCGGCATCGGCCTCGCGCATGAGCACATCGACCTTAAAACTGATCAGGTCCTGCTCGTGCTCGGCGATATATTGCTCAACCTCGGCCGAACTGTGATGCTGGGCAAACGAGTCGGGGTCATCGCCCTCGGGCAACAGCACGATCCTGAGCGCGAGACCCGCGGCGACAAACATATTGATGCCGCGCAATGCCGCCTTGATGCCTGCGTGGTCTGAATCGTAGATAAGCGTGACCGTATCGGCAAAGCGTTTGATCATACGCACCTGCCCGTCGGTGAGCGATGTGCCCGACGACGCCACGACGTTCTCGACACCGGCCTGATGCATTGAGATGACGTCCATATAGCCCTCGACCAGGATACACTTTTTCTTACGTGCGATGGCATTGCGGGCCTGATACATGCCATAGAGCTCGTTACTCTTCGAGTAAATGACGCTCTCGGGCGAGTTCACGTATTTCGCGACAGTCTTTTCTTTGCTCAGCGTGCGGCCGCCGAAGGCCACCACCCTGCCCGACAGCGAATGTACGGGATAGATGACACGGCCCTTGAACCGATCGTATATCTTGCCGCGGTCGTTGCGTATGCACAGACCCGTATCGACAAGGTATTTGTCTGAGAAACCTGCCGCAACCGCCTTCTTGTAAAGGTCGTCATAGACATCAAGCGCGTAGCCGAGATGGAATTTCCTGATCATCGCATCGCCGATGCCGCGCTCGTGAAAGTACGACAGGCCTATGTCGCGACCATCCTCGGTATCGGCAAGTGTGCGTTCGAAGTGCGACATGGCGAAATCGTTGACGGCATACATCGACTCGCGCTCGGCCTGGGCCTGGCGTTCGGCCGATGTGAGCTCGCGCTCCTGAATCTCGATATTATATTTCCGGGCAAGCCATTTGATCGCCTCGACATAGGTCATATTCTCAAGATCCATCAGAAAGCTGACCGTATTGCCGGCCTTGCCGCAGCTGAAGCATTTGAAGATGCCTCTCGAACGGCTCACCGAGAACGACGGCGAGCGGTCGTTATGGAACGGACACAGACCCAGATAGCTCGACCCGTGCTTTTTGAGCGACACAAAATCGCTCACCACATCGACTATGTCGGTGGCGTCGAGTATCCGGTCAATTGTCGCTTTATCAATACGGGCCATGTGCAGCTGATTTTTTCACAAAGATACAAAATGTAGCGCGAACACGCAAGCCATCACCAGCACTCGGTGCGGTCGGCTATACCGGGTATGGTTGAGCCACGATACTGCGGATCGAGGCCCCGACGACGCTGGTCGGTATAGTCACGCAGCAATATCACGGCATAGCGTCCCATCGCCAATATGGCCGCGATGTTGCATATTGTCATCAGCGACATGGTGATATCGGCGAATCCCCACACCAGATCGAGCGATGCCACACCGCCTGCATATACCATCACACCTACAATCAGACGGTAGATATTGATCAGTCTGTCGTTGTCGCGGATAAATCTCAGGTTGGCCTCACCGTAATAATAGTTGGCTATGATGCTCGTAAAGGCAAAGAAAAATATGGCGATGCACACAAATGTCGAGCCGAGCGATCCGGCACCGTCGTGCAGACCCGCATCAATCGCATGCTGGGTCAGCTGTATGCCGTTGTGGCCCTCGATATATAGCCCGCTGCAAAGGATGATGAACGCTGTACACGAACATATTATCAGCGTATCGGTATATACCCCCAGAGCCTGTATGAGCCCCTGCTTGACAGGGTGACTCACTGTGGCCGTGGCGGCGGCATTGGGCGTCGATCCCTCGCCGGCCTCGTTGCTGAACAGACCGCGTTTGACGCCCATTATGAGTGCCGAGCCGAATGTGCCGCCCATCACTTCATTGAAACCGAACGCATTCTCGAATATCAGCGTCACCACCTCGGGCACACGGTGTATATTCAAAATTATAACCGTCACGGCAAGTATCAGATAGCCTACCGCCATCACAGGCACGATGATCTCGCTGATACGCGAGATGCGGCGTATGCCTCCACATATAATAAATAAGGACAGCACGGCGACCACGATAGCCGTAATCCCGCGTCCGACACCAAACGAGTTTGCCATCGCCTCGGCGATGGTATTTGACTGAACGCTGTTGAATGCCAGACCGAACGTCACCGTGATCAGCACGGCAAAAGTCACCGCCCACCAGCGTTGCCCCAGACCCTTCAGTATATAATAGGCAGGGCCGCCGACATATGACTGCCGCCCGCGTATCTTGAACAGCTGGGCGAGTGTTGATTCGACGAATGCGCTTGCCGCACCGAGCAAGGCAATGCACCACATCCAGAACACCGCTCCGGGGCCGCCTATCGCAATAGCCGATGCGACGCCCGCAAGATTACCAGTGCCTACACGGCTTGCAATCGAGACGGCAAAAGCCTGAAACGAGCTGATGCCGTGAGATCTACGGCCCGACCTGATGAGAAGACGCACCATCTCCCCAGCCATAGTGAACTGTACTCCGCGGAGCAGCACCGTAAAGTATATGGCCGTCAGCAGCAGCACAGGCACCAGCACATAGTCCGAGCAAACAGCCGCTATACCCGCGAATATCCCGGTCAGCTCATCAAACATCACAACAGCAAGGCTATACGATAGACAATAAAGGCCACCACCCAGGCAAACAGCGTGTTATACACAACACTGAACGCGCCCCACTTCCACGAGCCCGACTCGCGCACGATAGCAGTCACCGTGGCCATGCATGGGCAGTAGAGCAGGATGAATACCATGAAACTGAGGGCCGCGGCAGCTGTGAAATCAGGCTTACCCGACGGCCCCGGCGCTGTGAGGCGCTCGCCAAGCGTACTGTCGGTATATGCCTCGTCGCCGGTGTAGAGCACACCGAGAGTCGATACAACTATCTCTTTGGCCGGCACCCCGGCGAGTGCCGCCACAGTAGCGCGCCAGCCAAACCCGAGCGGTTCCATCACGGGATTGACAACCTTGCCGGCCATCTCGAGGTACGAGTCGCGGGCCGGATCGATGGCCGTGGTCTCGACACGCACGCCGCCGTCGTCGTCATGCAGAGGGAAGTAGTTGAGCGCCCACACGACTATGCTTGCAAAAAGGATTATACCGCCCATCTTGCGCAAATATTGCACACCTTTGGCCCACGTGTGCCTCATCGAGGCCTTGAATGTGGGCATACGGTAAGGGGGCAGCTCCATCACAAAGGGTGTCTCGTCTTTTGAGAATATGAATCGACGCAACAGTCTGGCCGTTATGACAGCCACAGCTATACCTATGACATAAAGCCCGAGGAATACCACGGCCGCATATTTGTAAAAAAACGTGCCGATCAGCAGCACATACAGCGGCAGACGCGCCGAGCACGACATAAACGGATTTATAAGTATCGTGATCAGACGGCTCGACCGGCTCTCGATGGCCCGTGTGGCGAGGATAGCCGGCACATTGCAGCCGAATCCCATCACCAGCGGTATGAACGACTTGCCGTGCAGCCCTATACGGTGCATTATCTTGTCCATGATAAAGGCCGCCCGAGCCATATAGCCCGAGTCCTCCATAAATGATATGCAGAAATACAGTATGAGTATATTGGGCAGAAAGACTATCACGCCCCCTACTCCGCCGATTATGCCGTCGGCCACAAGATCCTTGAGCATGCCGTCGGGCATCGTACGGCCCACAAATCCGCTCAACGCGCTGACGCCTTGCTCGATCCAGTCCATCGGATATTGGCCGAGCGAGAATGTCGCCCAGAATATGACGAACATTATCAGCAGGAAGAGCGGAAAGCCGAACAGTTTGTTTGTCACGACAGCATCTATCACCGAGGTCGACGAGTCTTTGTCGGCCTCGCCCTTGACCATTGTCTCGGCGAGAGCGCCGGCGATAAAGCCATATTTCTCGGCTGCCACCGTCGACGAGATATCTTCCTGGGTCAGACGCTCGAGATCAGCACGCAGACGGTCGCGTGTGGCCTTCATGTCGTCATATTTGTCTGACGTGCCGAGTATGCTCTCGACCTCGCGGTCGCCCTCAAGAAATTTTATGGCAAGATAGCGTGGCGAGAAGTGACGGCCGATCTTGCTGTCGCTCTTGATCCGGTCGATGAGCACACGCACCGCGGCCTCGATATCACGGCCGAGACTGACATGCACATGGCGCACATCGTTGTGGCAGCCTTCATATACGTTGATGATGGCATCGAACAGATCATCTATGCCTTCGCCGTTGCGCGCCACCACCGGCACCATGGGCACGCCTATCATCTCGCCCAGCATACGGTAGTCGAGCGTCGTGCCCGAGGCCCGCACCTCGTCATACATGTTTAGGGCGATGACCATCGAGCGGTCCATATCGATAAGTTCGGTAGTAAGATAGAGATTGCGCTCGAGATTTGAGGCATCGACCACGTTGAGCACCACGTCGGGGGTATGGTCGCGCAGATAACGGCGCACATACAGCTCTTCGGGCGAATATGCTGACAGCGAGTATGTACCGGGCAGATCGGCCAGACGGAATGTATATCCTTTGTAGCGGAACATGCCCTCCTTGACGTCGACAGTCACGCCGCTGTAGTTGCCCACATGCTCGCGGGCACCCGATGCGATATTGAACAGCGACGTCTTGCCGCAATTGGGATTTCCCACAAGCGCCACATTAATTATATGGCTCTCGCGGTCGGCACGCGCATGATGGTCGCGGCAACCGTCGTCATCGGCCTCGACCATCGACGGCATATGATCGGCCACGCCGGTGATATCACTGTCGACAGGCACCACTTCTATCATTTCGGCCTCTGATCGCCGCAGAGATATGTCATAACCCATCACCTCATATTTGATAGGATCGCGCAACGGCGCATGCAACAGCACCTTGACCACACGCCCACGCACAAAACCCATCTCGATGACGCGTTTGCGGAAGGCTCCGTGTCCCAGTATCTTGACGACGACACACTCTTCGCCGGTCTGCAATTCTGACAATCTCATTGTTTATATACGGTTTTTAGCAGTGCAAAGGTCATAATAATTGTCGAGATATACAACCTCGTTTATTTAAAATCATTCCAAACAAGCGAATTTTTCGGCATGACTGCCTTAAAAAAGTATTTTTATCGTAAATTTGCACGGCAGAATTAGTTTTTATGAAATTTGACTACTGGTTTTCGAGACGTATGAGGCTGCGGCGCGGTGCCCCGTCGAGCACGGCCACCGGCGTTGTCATCGCCATCGCGGGTGTGGCTCTCGCGTTGATGGTGATGGAGCTCAGTCTGGCCATAGTCACCGGTTTCAAAAACGAGATCCGCGCCAAGGTCGAGGGTTTCGAGGCGGCAGTGTCGGTATTGCCGCCCTACGACGTCCTGCGGGGCGAGTCGGCGGCCGATTTCATTTATTCAGATACATTGGCTCGCGTTATCTCGGCGGCCGTGCCTGCCTGCACCCCTGTGGCATCGCTGCACAGGCAGGCTATCCTCAAGACCGACAATGATTTTGCCGCCGTCGAGTGCGTGGCCCGCGACAGCAGGCATGACCCGGCTTTCGAGAAAGGCAATATGACCGCAGGCTCATGGCCGGGATTCGACAGCGAGGACGATTCCGACAGCATAGTCATATCGGCTCCGCTGGCCCGCACTCTCTCGTTAGACTGCGGCGACAGGATCTATCTATATTTTTTCATAAACGGAGAGGTCAAGGCCCGCAGGGCCTTCATCGCGGGACTTTATCAGTCTAATTTCTCTGAATTTGACATATCTGTCGTCTATACCGACCTTGCCATGTTGCAGCATCTCGGCCCGACAGAGACCTCGCCCGTGACATCGGTCGATCTCGAGGGAATAGCCACGGCCGACATACCGGCCGTGACCGAGCGGCTGCAGGACTCTCTCGTGGCCGCTTACCGCGCCGGACAAATAGCCGGGCTGCATCCTGTCACCAACGTCCTGACTACCGGGGCGCTGTATTTCAACTGGCTTGACCTGCTCGACACCAACGTGGCGGTAATATTCATCCTGATGGCATGTGTCGCCGCTTTCACGTTGATTTCCAGTCTGTTCATCATTATTCTCGACCGTGTCCCCACCATCGGCATATTGCGTGCCCTCGGCCAATCGCGCGGCGGCGTGAGCCACATATTCGTAATAGTGGCGATGCGCCTTGTAGGCACCGGCATGCTCATCGGCAACGTCTGCGGTCTGGGGCTCGCACTGCTGCAGCGATACACCCGTCTGCTGCCGCTCGATCCCGAGATGTACTACCTCTCATATGTGCCGGTCGAGATCAACTGGACGGCAATGATCGTGCTCAACATAGCCGTAGCGGCGGCCGCATGGCTCATCCTGATATTGCCCGCACGTCTCGCCGCACGCATCGATCCGGCATCAACAATGAGATACGAATAATCTTTTTACCCCGTAAGGTTGTTTATTGGAAAAGGTGGACAATCTTTTGCCGCCAATCAACGATTTTTTATTATATTTGCCTGCCAAAACTAATTCATCTGATATTTAATGACATCACAACTCGACTCCCGCGAACTCATCATTGACTCAATACGCGACCGCAAGGGGCGTGCAATCACGTTAGTCGACCTCGAACATATACCCGGTGCATCGGCCCGGGCATTCATCATCGCCGAAGGCTCGTCGGTCACACAAGTCGGCGCCATAGCCGATCACCTGCGCGACCGCCTGCTCGAGGACGCCGGTCTGAAACCGTTCAACGCCGACGGCCGTCAGAACGCCGAATGGGTCGTAATGGACTATGGCGACATATGGGTGCATATATTCCTGCCCGAAGCCCGTCAGCGCTACAACCTCGAGGAGCTGTGGAGCGACGCAGCCATAACCGACTATCCCGATCTCGACTGATGCCCGGCAACCGTCGCGACCATATGTATTAACCGAATACAAAATCTACTCTCCGCATATCTTTCATCCTTTATGTCTTCTCAAAACAACAACCCGCTCAACGGCAAGAAAGGCCCTTTCAAGGTAAATCTCTGGTGGATGTACGCCATTGTATTTCTGTTTTTAGGCGGTCTTTACTGGCTCGACGACAATTCTGTGACGCGCAATGTCAGCTACTCTGAATTCGAGCGCTACGTCACTGTCGACCACGGCATCCGCAAGATTGTGGTGCTGACCGACAAGCGCGAGGCCGAGGGCTTCCTGACCGATTCGCTCGCCCGCGCCCTGTTCAACGACGACCGCATGGGCGAGAGCCAGATTGTGGCCAAGGTAGTCACCGACATACCGTCGGCCGACAAATTCGACTCGAAGATCGACGAATGGCGCGCCATGGGCGCCTTCAACGGCGAGGTCAAATACGAGCGTAGCAGCATGTTCGGCTCGTTCCTGTGGTCTATCGCTCCCATCGTCATACTGATCATTGCATGGATATGGATCATGCGTCGCATGAGCGGTGGTGCCGGCGGCGGAGGTGGTGCGGGCGGCGTATTCTCGGTCGGCAAATCAAAAGCCATGCTCTTCGACAAGAACAACGCCAACAAGGTGACATTCAAAGACGTGGCCGGACTCTCGGAGGCCAAGACCGAGATTGAGGAAATTGTCGAATTCCTCAAAAACCCCAAACGCTACACCGATCTCGGCGGCAAGATACCCAAGGGCGCTCTGCTCGTAGGCCCTCCGGGCACGGGCAAGACGCTGCTGGCCAAGGCCGTCGCAGGCGAGGCCAACGTACCGTTCTTCTCGATGTCGGGCTCTGATTTTGTCGAGATGTTTGTCGGCGTGGGCGCCTCGCGAGTGCGCGACCTGTTCCGTCAGGCCAAAGAGAAAGCTCCCTGCATCGTATTCATCGATGAGATTGACGCCGTGGGCCGTGCACGTGGCCGCAACGCCAATATGGGCTCTAACGACGAGCGCGAGAACACCCTCAACCAGCTGCTCACCGAGATGGACGGCTTCGGCTCTAACAGCGGTGTGATAATTCTTGCGGCGACCAACCGTGCCGATATTCTCGACAAGGCCCTGATGCGTGCGGGCCGCTTCGACCGTCAGATCTACGTAGACCTGCCCGACCTGCCCGACCGCGTGGCCATATTCAAGGTGCACCTGCGCGACATCAAGACCGAAGGCAACCTCGACATCGAGCTGCTGGCACGTCAGACCCCGGGATTCTCGGGCGCCGACATCGCCAACGTCTGCAACGAGGCCGCCCTGATAGCGGCCCGTCACAACAAGACCGCCGTAGGCAAGGACGATTTCTCGGCTGCCGTCGACCGCATCATAGGCGGCCTCGAGAAACGCTCTAAAATCACCACTGACGAGGAGAAACGCTCTATCGCCATTCACGAGGCCGGCCATGCCACCGTATCGTGGCATCTGCGCTACGCCAACCCGCTTGTAAAGGTCACAATCGTGCCCCGAGGCAAAGCTCTCGGCGCCGCATGGTATCTGCCCGAGGAGCGACAGATCACCCCGTCGCAGGTAATCCTCGACGAGATCTGCGCCACACTGGGCGGCCGTGCTGCCGAGGAGGTATTCCTGGGACGCATATCGACCGGAGCCGCCAACGATCTCGAGCGCGTCACCAAACAGGCCTACGCGATGGTCGTCTACTACGGCATGAGCGACAAGCTGCCCAACCTGAGCTACTACGACTCGACCGGCCAGGACTATGGTTTCACCAAGCCGTTCTCTGACGAGCGCGCCCGCATCATCGACAACGAGGTCTCGCGCATCATCGCCGAACAATATGAACGTGCCAAGGCCATTCTCAGGCAGCATGCCGAGGGACATGCCCGGCTCACCGACGTGCTTATCAAACGCGAGGTGATCTTCACCCAGGACGTAATCGACATCTTCGGTGAACGCCCGTGGAAGTCGCGCACCGAAGAGATTCTCGCCGCCGATCAGCGCGCCTCGTCAAAGGCCGAGGACGTCGAAGCCACAGAGGTGAAACCCGACGGCAATGACACCGACGCCGGCACTCCGCCGGCAATACCGCCCGTGCCCGACACCGATACCGGACACCACGACGAGAGCCCCACCCCGCCCCCGTTCAACCCCGACGATATCAAAGACAAAAAATAAAGCGACAAAAGGTACGGAATTTCAAAATAATTTCGTACCTTTGCGCGTGATATAGAGCCGATTAACAGCCCACAAAGCCTAATCGGTTGAAAAATAGTGTACTAACAATGATTAACATTACTTTTCCCGACAATTCAGTCAAGCAGTTTGAGGCCGGTGTGACACCGCTTCAGATTGCCGAATCAATAAGCCCGCGTCTGGCTCAGGACGTACTGGCCGCATCGGTCAACGACGAGGAGTGGGACCTCTCCCGCCCCATCAATGACGATGCAAGCCTCAAGCTCTTCAAATGGGACGACCCCGAGGGCAAACACGCTTTCTGGCACTCGTCGGCACACCTGCTCGCCGAGGCCCTGCAGGAGCTCTACCCCGGCGTCAAATTCGGTATCGGCCCGGCTATCGAAAACGGCTTCTACTACGACATCGACCCCGCCGGCAACCAGATCTCGGCTGAAGACTTCCCGAAAATCGAGAAAAAAATGCTCGAGCTCGCCCAGCGCAAAGAGGCCATCGTGCGCAAAGACATATCTAAGGCCGATGCGCTCAAAATGTTCGGCGACCGTGGCGAGGAATACAAATGCGAGCTGATCTCAGAGCTCGAGGACGGTCACATCACCACCTACACCCAGGGCAACTTCACCGACCTCTGCCGTGGCCCGCACCTTCCCTCGACCGCTCCCATCAAGGCTGTCAAGATCATGTCGCTCGCAGGCGCCTACTGGCGTGGCGACGAGAAGCGCAACCAGCTCGTGCGCGTCTACGGCATCACCTTCCCCAAAAAGAAGATGCTCGACGAGTACGTGGCACTGCTTGAGGAAGCCAAGAAACGCGACCACCGCAAGCTCGGCAAAGAGATGGAACTATTTGCATTCTCGCAGAACGTCGGCGCCGGCCTGCCCCTCTGGCTGCCCAAAGGCGCCGCCCTGCGCGACCGTCTCGAGCAGTTCCTGCGCAAGATTCAGAAACAATACGGATACCTGCAGGTAATCACCCCGCATATCGGCAACAAGATGCTCTATGTCACATCGGGCCACTATGCCAAATACGGCAAGGACTCGTTCCAGCCCATCCACACGCCCCAGGAAGGCGAGGAGTATCTGCTCAAACCGATGAACTGCCCCCACCACTGCGAGATCTTCCGCGCCCTGCCTCGCGCTTACCGCGACCTGCCTCTGCGCCTCGCAGAATTCGGCACCGTTTACCGCTACGAACAGAGCGGCGAGCTGCACGGACTGACTCGAGTGCGCGGATTTACGCAGGACGACGCACACATCTTCTGCGCCCCCGACCAGATCAAAGACGAGTTCCTCAAGGTGATGGATATCATATTCTACATCTTCAAGGCCCTCAAATTTGACAACTTCGAGGCTCAGATCTCGTTGCGCGACCCCAATAACAAAGAGAAATATATCGGTTCTGACGAGAACTGGCACCTTGCCGAGCAGGCCATCATCGAGGCTTGCGAGGAAAAAGGACTCAAAGCCCGCAAAGAGCTCGGCGAGGCCGCTTTCTACGGTCCGAAACTCGACTTCATGGTCAAAGACGCCATCGGCCGCCGCTGGCAGCTCGGCACCATCCAGGTCGACTATAATCTGCCCGAGCGCTTCCAGCTCGAATACACCGGCGCCGACAACGCCAAGCACCGTCCAGTGATGATCCACCGCGCGCCTTTTGGCTCTATGGAACGTTTCGTGGCCGTGCTGCTCGAACACACCGCCGGCCGCTTCCCCCTCTGGCTCACTCCCGAGCAGGTGATCGTGCTGCCTATCTCTGAGAAATTCAACGACTATGCCTACGAGGTAAAACGTCAGCTCGAAGCCGATGACATACGCGTCGAGGTCGACGACCGCAACGAGAAGATCGGACGCAAAATCCGCGACAACGAGCTCAAACGCATACCATACATGCTTATCGTCGGCGAAAAAGAGATGCAAAATGGCGAAGTTGCTGTCAGAAAACAGGGCGAAGGTGATAAAGGTTCGATGAAAATTGCTACCTTTGCAGCCGAGCTCACTAAAGAGGTCAAAGACTCGATTAACCAATAACCCCACTGAATGGAGAAAAAACCAAACTTTACCCCCGGGCCTCGCCCTCAGTTCCAGGGTCCCCGCCCGCCCCGTGACCGTCGTCTGCCCGACCGCAACGCAAAAGATCCCAACAACATCAACGAGCACATCCGCGCACGTGAGGTGCGATTGGTCGGCGACAATGTCACCCCGGGTATATACCCCATTCAGGAGGCACGTGCCATAGCCGAGAACCTCGAGCTCGATCTCGTAGAGATCTCAGCTCAGGCTGATCCGCCCGTATGCAAGATCCTCGACTATCAGAAGTACCTCTACCAGCAGAAGAAAAAAGCCAAGGAAATCAAAGCCAAAGCTTCGAAGGTCGTTGTAAAAGAGATCAGATTCGGCCCCCAGACCGACGACCACGACTACAACTTCAAGCTCAAGCACGCTATCGGATTCCTGCAGGAAGGCGCCAAGGTCAAGGCCTACGTATTCTTCAAAGGCCGTTCGATCCTCTTCAAAGAGCAAGGCGAAGTGCTGTTGCTCAGATTTGCCAACGACCTCGAGGAGTATGGCAAAGTAGAGCAGATGCCGGTGCTTGAGGGCAAACGCATGATCATCATGCTTTCGCCGAAAAAGAAATAAAAAAGAAGTGTCACGAGCTGACACGTCATTATATAACTCACAATAATAACAAACAAAATGCCGAAGATTAAAACTAATTCCGGTGCCAAAAAAAGATTCGCTCTTACCGGATCAGGAAAAATCAAGAGAAAACATGCTTACCACAGCCACATTCTGACAAAGAAGACCAAAAAGCAGAAACGCAATCTCGACCACTTCGCTCTTATCGCAAAAGTTGACGAGAAGAACGTCAAAGCCCTTCTGGCCCTCAAGTAATCAGACGGTCACTGTCTGCACCACTATCTCAAGATTCTTATTCGCGAGTTTATAATCTATTTTATTAACCGAGTGTCCGGCTCACCAAGATTCGCATCAAACGCGGACGCCGACATTCACAACGCAACAATAAAATGCCAAGATCAGTTAACCACGTTGCCTCACGCGCACGTCGCAAAAAAATCCTGAAACTTACCCGCGGCTACTTCGGATGCCGCCGTAACGTATGGACCGTAGCCAAAAACACCTGGGAAAAAGGTCTCACCTACGCATACCGCGACCGCAAAGACAAAAAAGGCAACTTCCGCGCTCTCTGGATTCAGCGCATCAACGCTGCCGCACGCATGCACGACCTGAGCTACTCTAAACTCATGGGCCTGATCCACAAAGCCGGTATCGAAATCAACCGCAAAGTCCTCGCCGACCTCGCCCTCAACAATCCCGAAGCCTTCAAGGCTATCGTCGACAAAGTGAAAGCACTCTAAGGTCAGCCCCGACACAAACACACCGCCGGCCGACGCATAACGCGTCGGCCGGCTTCGTTTTTTCACAAATACTCTAAATCCGGCACATTTCAAGCGAGCCTCAGCCACCGGCACAATTATCGGCACGCATCGCAGCCCGGTCGGCACACCGCCGTCGTATGCAGTCCGTGACTGCGAAAAAATAGTCAATCAACGATATACATTCGATAGCATTCATCTTATTAACACATTTTAAGTGTCTTATTTACAATTTTAATAAACAAATAATTTAACTTTGCAACCGATTCTAAAGAGGACATACTTACTTAAATATATCTAAAAACTTAAGAGCTAAGTGCAATATGAAACATTTTATCAGACTGCTCGCGGCCGTACTCGTGATGACCGTGTGCTGTGGGGAGTGGCACGATCCGCCGAATACACTATCTATCTGCTAAACACATCTCAGTTCACACCCGACCAGATCAAAGTACACATATGGGGTACTGACGGCGATCTTAATAAGTGGGACTACGACGAGTCAATGCAGCATTCGGGCAAATATTACAACGGAAAGCCCGTCTATGAATACAATTTTGAATACCCGGGACAGCCGACCGGCCTCATATTTCGCTACCCCGATGGTAATACGCCTGATCTGACCTATACCGACCGGGCACTTTTCGACAGGGGAGGCAACGTTATCGCCGCCCCCGGATTCACATATCAGCAGTCAAAAAAAGCCACTGTCTATTTTTATGATAGCAGCGGTTGGTCGATTAATAACATCAGCCTCGTCTCATCAGGATGCACAATCCTCGGTCAGACACATGCCGATACCGGCCTTTATTATGCCGATGCAGAAAACCACTGGCCCGTCTACAGCTACAGTATCGAATATCTCGAGAATAGCGACACGGCCGAAATACAGTTTGTCAACACCTCGGCAACGCTTCACACCGCATCGCAGGAGATTGTCGACGGCGCGATGTATCACTTCGACGGCGACTACGTAGTCACCGACATAATACCCGACGCATCCGACAAGATTACCGCATGGGAGCGCTCACATACAGTCTATTTCATCGACTGTACCGACAGCAACATGCTGCCCGGGCAATGGGCCGTCCACGTATGGGACCGCTCATCGACCCCGCTCACCCAATGGGCTGATAACGAAACGCTCACATCCACCGGCAAATACACCGAGTATCAAGGCAAGAAATACAAGGTTTACAGCTACACATTCACCTGGGACAAAAATCCCGAGGGCATAATCTTTCACGAGGCCTCTGGCTCACGGCAGACCGACGACCTCACATTCACCGACAACGCCCTCTACGGATTCTATCCCAAAGGCAGCGGACAGCAACTGAAAATAGCATCAGGCGACTTCGATCTCAAAGACGTCAAGTCACAGACAATCTACTTTGCCGATGTGCTCGGTTGGGGCGACAACAACATCCGCGCGCACATATGGGGCACCGAGGGCGACTACGCAACTGACTTCAACCATGCCCCTTTCATGACGGCAACAGGCAAATACGTCCGTATCGGCGACCTTTACCGCCCTGTCTACTCGCTCACTGTCGAGACTCTCGGCGACGGACGCACCGACGTGGTGCAGATACGCCGCGACGAACCGTTGTTGCAATGCGCCAACTATGAATTTATCGACGGAGCCCTCTACAGCTACTATCCCGCCAATCAGCCCTACAGGATAATCACTGATTTCGAGCTCGTCGACGAGGTGCCGGTCACACCGGGCACCGTCTATTTCCACATCGGCGCAAATCAGATCCTCACGGGTCTGTGGGAACGTCCGCGTGCTCACTTCCATCTGCGCGACGCACAGTTTACTCTTCCCGTTGACGACACCTCTGATTTCGAGCTCATGCGCGAGGTCGACGAAGGCCTGTGGGCGATTGACGTCGACAACACCCAGCTCTACGATGCGGTGACTTTCTATTACCTGCGCGAGAACGACGTCACACACGAGATGGAGGCACACACCTTCCCATCGACCGAACCTGCCTACTTCGATCCGTCGACCTACGCCACATATATCTATGACATAGGCACGACATGCGTCTTCCAGTCTTACATGACTCCCGCCCAATATGAGGCCGAGCGCGGCAAAGACCGCGACACCATATATCTGATCGGCAACAGTGGCGCAGGCTTTGCCGACGACTCATGGACCCTCACCGGCGCTGATCCGATCGATAGCGAACACGGGGTATTCTTCCGCGAGATCGTGGCAGGATCGCAGGATAGTCCCACAGAATTCAAACTCTCATGGGTCAACGTAAAGCATTATGCCGAGGAGGCCGGCGAGATGTATCGTTATGAGAACCAGCGCGGATGGGCGACATTCAATCTCGGCCTTTACGGCTATGAGACCCGCAATATCGACTGGCAGGTCGACACCGAGAGAGATGTCAACAATAACCGTGTGCTCGTCGTCTATCCCAACATGGCTGTCGGATACAACAGCTTCAACCAGTATGGCTGGCGCGTCAGCCAACGCAATACCCCGGGGCACGACCCCATCATCGAAGGCAAGACCTACTGGCTCGTCATCGACACCCACGACGACGACCGTTCGGTGACATTGCTCGATTTCGACCCCAATCCGCAGGTCAAGGTACAGGCCGGCGACATCACACCTGTCGAGCTGGGATATGACCGCGCCGTCGGGATGCATGGCGGTGATGAGCTCAAGGCATCGGCCGCCAACGGCGCAGTTTACTTCGACTACGTCAACGTGGCATCAGGCATCGCCTACCTCCGCGCACCCGAAAACGAGACTCTCGACATTGCCGACTTCACGGTCGTTTACACGATCTATATGAATGATGTGCCTGTAGCCATGCACGAGGGCAAGCCCGCCGACATCACCGTGCCGTTCATACCCGTAGGCGACAACGTGCGCATCGCCGTTCGCGCCCGCTACACCGACACACAGACCGGACGGTCGTTCTGCTCGCGCTACAGCGCAGGCGAGTTCACCACCGAGCCGGCCCTCGCACGGCCCTCGCTCACCGAGTCGTTCAAGACTCTGATGCTGAAAGAGGGTGTCAGCTCGCCCGACAACTGGGCCTTTGACGCACTGCTCAATCTCGGCTACGATGTCAATACCGATCTTGCCGTATATGCCGACTATGAACTCAAGGCAATTGACGGCTACCACATCGGCCATCCCGAACTGGCCGACGGCGGACGCCTCACTCCCGACAGCCGCTGGCCCTCGCTGCCCGATGCCGGCGGCATATCATGGACAGCATACAACCACGACGGCGCATATGGCGATATACACAACTGGTCAAAAACCGTGAAATCGACCAAAACGCTGCCCGTCAACCTCGAGACAGTGCTCGAAATCGCCAAATCAGATGCCGAATATGACTACGAAGTAAACCTGCAGCTGACCGCATACGGTGTATATCCCTTCCTGGTCAACATCGCCAATGCACATGCCGGGGCCGCCATGCGTGCCAATACCGGGGCCGCCGCTCCGGTGCTGCCTGACGATCTTTCGGGCTACGCCGTCATTCCCGTCATAACCTCGACAGATTACGCGACCACACTCGGCAACAAGAACGTGACCGGCATCGCCAATGTCAGCGCCGAAGCGCCTGACACCGAGGCCGAGTACTACGATCTGCGCGGCATGCGTGTCGACCGGCCCGACGTCCCCGGCATCTATATCGAGCGGCGTGGAGCCGTAGTGCGCAAGATTGCCGTAATGTAACACCATATCCGCAATCACGTTACCATTTAATGCATGACATGCGCGTACGGCCACTGACAGGCCGTCCGCGCATGTTGTTTATTAGCCTACAAAGCATTATATGGCGCACATCTTGCAAAAAAAATTGCACGGTTGACCCATTTTTCCTATCTTTGCAACGCCTTTTATGCGCCTTGACCGGCGCTGGCACATTAGCTTAAGACAATCAAAAACTTAACAAGTTAATAATTATGAGTTTAAACATCATTGTGCTTGCAAAGCAGGTGCCCGACACCCGCAACGTAGGCAAAGATGCTATGAAAGCCGACGGCACAATCAACCGCGCCGCTCTGCCTGCAATCTTTAACCCTGAAGACTTAAATGCCCTCGAGCAGGCACTCCGTCTCAAAGACGCTCATCCCGGCTCGACAATCACAGTGCTCACTATGGGTCTGCCCAAGGCCGCCGAGGTGATCCGCGAGGCTATCTACCGTGGCGCCGACACCGGCATCGTGCTCACAGACCGTCCGCTCGGCGGCGCCGACACACTGGCGACATCCTACTCGCTCGCCCAGGCTATACGCAAAATAGGCAAATACGACATCATCCTCGGCGGTCGCCAGGCTATTGACGGCGACACCGCTCAGGTCGGCCCCCAGATTGCCGAGAAACTCGGTCTGCCCCAGGTGACCTACGCCGAAGAGATCATCGACGTGACCAACGGCAAAGTGACCGTAAAGCGTCGTCTCGAGCACGGCATCGAGACCGTCAAGGCTCCCCTGCCCTGCGTCGTGACCGTCAACGGCTCGGCCGCCGACTGCCGCCCACGCAACGCCAAGCGACTCATGAAATACAAATATGCCGTATCGCCCAGCGAGAAAGCCGCCCTGCCCCAAGACCTACAGGAATTTGTCGACGCACGTCCCTACCTGCAGCTCAACGAGTGGGGCGCCGCATTTATCGACGCCGACCCCGAGCAGATCGGTTTCCCCGGCTCGCCCACCAAAGTCAAGGCCGTCGAGAATGTGGTTTTCACCGCCAAAGACGCTCGTCACCTCGACAACGACGACGCTCAGATCGAGGAACTCATCAAAGAACTTATCACCAACCACACTATCGGCTGATAACCACCGCCGAGCTATATACTCCCATTAATTATGGCAGATAAAAACAACCTCATAGTTTATTGCGAGCTCGACGAAGGCCGTGTGGCCGATGTCAGCCTCGAACTCCTCACCAAAGGACGCCGCCTGGCCGACCGTCTCGGCGTCAAAATGCTGGCCATCGCCATCGGTCACAATCTCGATGGTGTCGAGGACCAGATATTCCCCTACGGCGCCGACATTGTCTACAAAGTCGACGACGCACGTCTCGAGCACTATACATCAAATCCGCACGCCGCCGTGCTGATCAACCTCTTCAAAGAGATCGAGCCACAGATCGCACTGATGGGTGCCACATGCATCGGCCGCGACCTCGGTCCGCGCGTATCATCGGCCCTGCACAGCGGCCTCACCGCCGACTGCACATCGCTCGAGATCGGCGACCACACCGACGCCAAGACCAAGAAAGAGTATAAAGACCTCCTCTATCAGATACGTCCCGCTTTCGGCGGCAACATCGTCGCAACCATCGTCAACCCCGAGTGCCGTCCGCAGATGGCCACCGTACGCGAGGGTGTGATGAAAAAAGAGATATTCAACGAGGACCACCGCGGCGAGGTGATCAACCTCGACCCCAAGAAATACGTTTCTGACGAAGACTTCATCGTCGAGATCATCGACCGTCAGATCGCCAAATCAAAGGTCAACATCAAGGGCGCGCCCATCATCGTGGCCGGCGGCTACGGCGTCGGCTCTAAGGAAAACTTCCAGCTGCTCTTCGATCTCGCCTCGACCCTCGGCGCCGAGGTCGGCGCATCGCGCGCGGCAGTCGATGCCGGCTTTATCGAGCATGAGCGTCAGATCGGCCAGACAGGCGTCACCGTACGTCCCAAACTCTACATCGCCTGCGGTATCTCAGGTCAGATACAGCACATCGCCGGCATGCAGGAGAGCTCGATCATCATCTCTATAAACAACGACCCCAACGCTCCCATCAACACCATCGCCGACTATGTCATCACCGGCGACATCGAGGAGGTCGTGCCCAAACTCATCAAATACTACAAGAAAAATTCAAAGTAAGCCATGGCAAACTTTTATACCGATAACGCCGATCTGCGCCATCACCTCAGCCATCCCCTGATGCGCCGGATCGTAGAGCTGCGCGAGCGCAACTACACCGAAGCTGACAAGTTTGACTACGCTCCCCTCAACTTCGACGACGCGATGGACAATTACGATCGCGTACTCGAGGTCGTCGGCGAGCTCTGCGGCGACATAATCGCCCCCAACGCCGAGGCTGTCGACCATCAGGGCGCGTCATGCGCCGACGGTCGCGCGATTTATGCCGACGCCACTGTCGACAACCTTGCCGCATGCCGCCAGGCCGGACTCATGGGCATGGCTATGCCTCGCCGTTTCGGTGGTCTCAACTTCCCCATCACTCCCTATATCATGGCCGCCGACATGGTCAGCCGTGCCGACACCGGTTTTGAGAACCTCTGGGGACTGCAGGACTGCGCCGAGACTCTGTACGAATTTGGCGATGAAGACCAGAAACAGCGCTTCATCCCTCGCGTATGCGAGGGCGAGACAATGTCGATGGACCTCACCGAGCCCGACGCCGGCTCTGACCTGCAGTCGGTGATGCTCAAGGCCACCCAGAAAGAAGACGGCACATGGGTGCTCAACGGCGTAAAACGATTTATCACCAACGGCGACAGCGACATACATCTCGTGCTCGCTCGCTCTGAGGAGGGCACAAAAGACGGCCGCGGTCTGTCGATGTTCATCTACGACAAACGCAACGGTGGCGTGAACGTACGCCGTATCGAGAACAAGATGGGCATCAAGGGTTCGCCCACCTGCGAGCTCGTCTACAAAAACGCCCCCGCCGAGCTCTGCGGCAGCCGTCGCATGGGCCTTATCAAATACGTGATGGCTCTGATGAACGGTGCCCGTCTCGGCATCGCCGCCCAGAGCGTCGGCGTCAGCGAGCTCGCATACCGCGAAGCTCTCGCTTATGCTCAGGAGCGCCGCCAGTTCGGCAAGGCAATCATCGAGTTCCCCGCCGTTGCCGAGATGATTTCGGTAATGAAGGCCAAGCTCGACGCATCACGCTCGCTGCTTTACGAGTGCGCACGCTTCGTCGACATGTACAAGATCCTCGACGACATCAGCAAAGAGCGCAGCCTTACCCCCGAGGAGCGTCAGGAGCGCAAACACTACAACCGTCTGGCCGACGCCCTCACCCCGATGGCCAAAGGCATGGGCAGCGAATACTGCAACCAGAACGCCTACGACTGCATACAGGTGCACGGCGGCTCGGGCTTCATGAAAGACTATGCCTGCGAGCGCCTCTACCGCGACGCACGCATCACCTCGATCTACGAGGGCACGACCCAGCTGCAGGTTGTCGCAGCCATCCGTCACGTCACCACCGGCACCTACAAGATGCTCATCGACAGCTATGCCGCCCAGGAGGTACGTCCCGAGCTGCAGGCAGTCAAAGACCGTCTGGCTGTGCTCACCGGCATGTACACCGATGCCATCGCCGCTGTCGAGGCTGTCAACGACCCCGCCTATACCGACTTCATGGCACGCCGTCTGGTCGAGATGGCCGGCAACATCGTCATGGCATATCTGCTGCTGCTCGACGCCAACCGCAACGAGTCGTTCGAGAAATCTCTGCACGTCTACACCAACATGGCCGCTTCAGAGGTTACACGCCACGCCGAGTTCATCAAAGCGTTCGATCCCGCCCAGCTCAGCTTCTATCTCGCGAAATAAGCTGACAACCGCATAATTTTCAGACATCCGCGGTCCACAACGGCCCGCGGATGTCAATTTTTTATCGATCACGGTGTCATATTTCGGTGACTTGTCCGTATAATAGATAGAATGACACCCGACGAACTGACATCGACATTCATCGAGATGCGCGAGCGCCTGCACCGCTCTGCCGCCGCCATACTGCGCAGCGACACCGAGGCCGACGACGTGCTGCAGGATGCCTTTGTCAAATCGTGGCAGAGCGATCATACACGCGACAGCGGCCACCGACGTGCCGGGCTCGTCGTGTCAGTGCGCAACCTGTGCATCGACCGTCTGCGACGCAAGCGTGCGACAATCGCCGACCCGATGCCCGACACTGCCGACAGCGCCGATCCGGCCTCTGACCTCGAGGCGCGCCAGAGGCTCGACGAGGTGATGGCCTGGATGCGGGTCAGTCTCAGCGACATCAACCGTCGCGTTTTTGAGATGTATGTCATCGACGACATGAGCTACGACGATATCGCCCGCTCGCTTGGCATCTCGGTCGACACCGCACGCACATGTGTGTCGCGGGCACGCAAGAAAATTAGAGAACGATTCAAAAATTGAAAATGAAACAAGATAACCGGCTTACACGCTCACAGCTCGAGCAACTGATAGAGCTATACTTCGATGCTCGTCTCGACCGCGACGACGAGCGCCGTCTGGCCCGTGTGCTGGCCTATACCGACATCGACTCGCCGGCAATAGCCGGAGCGCGTGCCGCGATGGGCGTAGAGGTGGCGGCACGCCGCAACCGGCGACGCGCCATGGCGGCCATACCCTGGCGGCATATCACCGCAGCGGCCGCCTCGCTCGCAGTGCTGCTGTCGATCGCATTATACACATTGCAGCCTGGCATGGCACCCGACTCTGCAGTGCCGACAGTCTATGTCAACGGCCGTCCTGTCACCGACCCGGTCGACGCACGCCGGGTGGCAGTGGCCGAGCTGCAGGAAATCAACGAATTCATGCGCGAGATGACAATCGCCCAGCTCGAAGCATACAGCGACACACAGCAGATAATAAACTCTAACAATCAGATAAAATGATACATCGACTCATCACGCTCGTATTATCGCTCACATTTGCCGTCGCGGCGTTCGCGACCAATCCACGCCTTGAGACAATGCAGTTCTTCTCAGAGCAGTACCGTCGCATGCCCAACACAAAAGTTGTCATCACATCGTCGGGATCTACCCACCGGTATTACAGCATTTCGGTCTCCAACAATGAAAAACTCGAGCATGCCATCGAAAAAGCCGTACAGAACGACCGTGCACGTGCATTCAACGTCGTCGAGACATATACGACCGACCGCACGTCTATCGTGCTCAATATCCAGGTAAATAACTGCACTGTCTCACTCGGCTACAGCCGCGACCATGACTCTGACGAGGAAGACGAAACCTACGTCAAGCTCTTCGTATCAGGGCCGCCCGAGGCATTCAAGTAGCGTCTCATCACCGCGCTGATCACTGCCCCGGCCATGACAAACATACACGGCAGCGCGGGGATGTTCAATCGGCCCCACTCATCAGGAGCACCCCACACCGATGTAAAATATATCATGAACCAGATTGCTGCCGGCATATATAATATCGATGGAAAGCGCCTGGAGACTTACCATATTCTAAAACTATATGTCATATATAGAATAAATATAACCAACGCAATCCATATCGGGAAATAGGCGTCATCATCATATGCACAGGTCAGCCATACGTCCCTATATACATCATGCTTGTACCAGAACAGACTAAATGTCAGCGTATATACAAACTTATGCAATTTGGTATCGATATACTCATGTAAGTGCAGTCGTTTCTGATTATCCACTATATATGCGAGATTGTGTGATCCCAGGATTATCATTTACTCCCAATAATATATCATCATCGGATTAAAAGTACCCGAATCAGATTCACAATAAGGTTGTATAATTGATCTGACTGGTTCGTCCAATTCCTGAGGTTTAACAAGACCATGCGTCCTTAAATCGGTATAATCATTTATAACCTCGGCCTGTGTCATGGCATAAAAACCATAGCTCCTATGCATTACAAAGATATACGAGCATATCAACAGAACACAGATTGACATCAGTCCGATATTGTATCGGATATATTTTGAGCTGATTCGTCTCTTTAACGAAATCCAGAAAATTGCCAGGACAGGTACAAGAATTATAAACACCGGCTTAAGAAATATCATAATAACAACCAGAGCCCATGATTGCCATATATTGGAAAAACCGGAGCAGACTGGGACAGTGCGCCGGAGGTGGCTGGGACACTTT
>JAUNGA010000109.1 GCA_030524765.1 Bacteroidales bacterium
AGCAGACGCCCGAACATGGGCGACATGTAGTAGGCCTTGTTGCTCTCGTCGACAAAATAGATATACATATTGCCCTGGTGCATGTTGACCTTCTCTATGCCGAGACGGCGGGCCAGTCGACGCATGCGTGGCACGAGCAGCAGCTCGGCTGTCTCGGCGGGGATGCGGCCGAACCGGTCCTCGAGCCGACGTCTGAATGCTTCGATCTGGTCGTCGCGGTCGATGCTGTCGAGTTCCTGATAAAGAGCGATGCGCTCGCCTGCCTGAGGCACATATGTGGCCGGCAGCAGCAGCTCGAGATCGCTCTCGATGGTGCAGTCGGTGACAAATTCCTCGGCGCTGACCATATCGCTGTCGGCCTTGGCCAGTTCGGCGAATTCTTCGGTGCGCAGCTCGGTGACAGCCTCTTTGAGGATTTTCTGATAGGTCTCATAGCCCAGGTCGGCGATGAATCCGCTCTGCTCGGCGCCGAGCAGGTTGCCCGCGCCTCTGATGTCGAGATCCTGCATCGCTATGTGTATGCCCGAGCCGAGGTCAGAGAAACTCTCGATGGCCTGCAGACGGCGCCGTGCCACGGGTGTGAGCGGATTGCCCGGCGGAACCATCAGATAACAGAATGCCTTGCGCGAACTGCGGCCCACGCGGCCGCGCAGCTGGTGCAATTCGCTCAGACCGAAGTTCTGGGCATTGTTGACAATAATGGTGTTGACACGTGGCATGTCGACGCCGCTTTCGATGATAGTGGTCGAGAGCAGCACGTCATAGTCGTGGGCGGCAAAATCGATGATGGTCTGTTCGAGCCGTTCGGGCGGCATCTGGCCGTGGGCCACGGCTACACGGGCATCGGGCACCAGACGGTGTATCATCGATTCGAGTTCGTAGAGCCCCTCGATGCGGTTGTTGACAAAAAATACCTGTCCGCCGCGCGACATCTCGAAGTTTATCGCCTCGCTGACCAGATCATCGTCGAGCGATGTGACCGACGTGACAATCGGGTGGCGGTTGGCCGGCGGAGTGGTGAGCGACGAGAGATCGCGTGCGCCCATCAGCGAGAACTGCAGGGTGCGCGGTATGGGCGTGGCACTCATCGTCAGTGTGTCGATATTGACTTTGAGCTGCTTGAGCTTCTCTTTCACGGCGACACCGAATTTCTGCTCTTCATCTACTATCAGCAGCCCCAGATCCTTGAATTTGACTGTCTTGCCGATCAGCTTGTGGGTGCCGATGATTATGTCGATTTTGCCATCGGCCAGCTCGGCGAGTATCTGTCTTGTCTCTTTGGCCGTGCGGGCGCGCGACAGGTATTCGACGCGCACGGGGAAGTCCTTCAACCGCTCTGAGAATGTCTGATAGTGCTGAAACGCGAGCACGGTAGTGGGCACGAGCACAGCCACCTGCTTGCCGTCTGACGCGGCCTTGAACGCGGCACGTATCGCGATCTCGGTCTTGCCGAAACCGACATCGCCGCATATCAGACGGTCCATGGGCCGGTCGCTTTCCATGTCGGCCTTGACGGCACGGGTGGCGGTGAGCTGGTCGGGCGTATCCTCGTAGATGAACGAGGCCTCGAGTTCTTCTTGCATATACGAGTCGGGCGAGAAGGCAAATCCCTTTTGCTCGCGCCGGGCCGCATATAGTTTTATCAGGTCGCGGGCAATGTCCTTGAGTTTTGATTTTGTGCGCTCCTTGACCTTGTGCCATGCTCCCGAGCCGATGCGGTTGAGCTTGGGCGGCACACCTTCTTTCCCGCGGTATTTTGCGAGTTTGTGCAGGGCATGTATCGAGACAAAGATGATGTCGTTGTTCTGATATGTCAGCTTGATCATCTCTTGGGTGCGCCCGGCGACATCGGTGCGTAACAGCCCGGCGAATTTGCCCACGCCGTGATCGACATGCACCACATAGTCGCCCACTTCGAGCTGATTTAGCTCTTTGAGCGACAAAGCCAGTTTGCCCGAACGGGCCCGGTCGCTGCGCAGCGTGTATTTATGGAACCGGTCGAAGATCTGATGGTCGGTGAATATGCACATCCGCGTGTCAGGGTCGACAAATCCCTCGTGGATCGTGCCGTCGACAGGCGTGAATTCAATTTTGTCGCCGCGATCGTCAAATATGACACGCAGACGCTCAAACTGTTTCTCGTTGTCGCTCAGTATATAGATATGGTATCCGTCGGCCATCAGTTTGGTGAAGGCCTCTGAAATCATGTCGAAATTTTTGTGATACAAGCCCTGTGGCGAGCATCCGAATGCAAGTGTGGCGTCGGCTCCGGCCACCTGCGGCGCGGCTGTGAACGACAGCCGGCGCATGCGCCCGTATGATGCGGCAAAGAGGTCGGGATCGACCACGTGGCTCATGGCGTCGTTGTCGATCTCGCCTGCGGCGAGGGCGTTGGTCGACATCTGTCCGGCAGCGATATTGCGCACCCGCTCGACAGTCGAGTCGGGCTCCCGCACGGCTATAAGTGTTGTCGGGTCGACAAAATCGAGCAGCGACTGACCTGCCGATCGCGAGTCGACATCGGCGGTTATCGCTACGCGCTCAAGCCGTGTCTCCGACAGCTGTGTCTCGATGTTGAATGCACGTATCGAGTCGATCTCGTCGCCGAAGAAGTCGATGCGGTAGGGCAGCTCGTCGCTGTAGCCGAATATATCGAGTATCGATCCGCGCACGGCAAAATGTCCCGGCTCATAGACATAATCGACCTCTTTGAATCCGCACTCGCGCAGACGACGCTCGAGAGTGGTTAGATCGTGCGACTCGCCGACACCCAGAGATATCGTGTCGCGTGCGATGTCGTCGCGTGTCGCCACACGCTCGGCCAGCGCCTCGGGGTAGGTGACCACAAACCTAAGCGCGGGGTCGGCCGTGATGCGGTTGAGGGCCTCGGTGCGCAGTATCACGGCCGGTGCGTCGACCTGTCCGTAGCGTATGTCGCGTTTGTATCCCGACGGCATCATGGCCACGGACTCCTCGCCGGTTATTCGCGACAGATCATAGTAGAGATATCCTGCGTCGTCGGCATCAGTGCCGATGACGAGTACCGGAGCCTGTTGCCGGGGCAGACCGGCCAGTGCCATTGCCGCCGCAGAGCCGGCCAGGCCTGTCAGAGCGGGTCGCCCGGCATCGCCGCTGACGAGCGAGGCGAGCGCTTTGCGTCGCGCCGCCGTCAGAAAGTCGGCGGCGAGCTTGTCAAGAGCTTTACGGCTCATTTCGCGGCGGGTTTGAGTATCGAGTTATAACGGGTCTGGTCGAGCAGCACGGCACGGGCGGTGTCTGACTCGGCGTCATAGCGTAGATTGCGTCGCACCAGATCGCCGTCAGAGAAATATCGTTCGCCGATTTCCGAGTCGAGAATCTCGAGCAGGCGGTCGCGGTTGAAGTTGAGGTCGTGGTCGAGGTCGTGGCGCATCATGCCTGCGAGAATATCGATCTGGGCGGCCACAGAGTCGCTCAGATAGCCCTCGATGCGGGCGGCATCGCGCAGATAGTCGATACCCTGCTCGCACATGCGGTCGTATTTGAACCGCGCAGGATCGATAAATGCCTTGAAATCGGCAAATACCGAGTCGCCGGGAACCCATGTCATGACATCGGGAGTCTCGGGGTTGCGGGCCGCATATCGGTTGGCATAGTCGTATGCCCACATATCGGCGATGACGTTGTAGAGCAGGCGGTTCATGGTCGAGTCGGTCACGGTGATGTCGGGCGTTATGCCGCCGCCGTCGCGCACCTCGCGTCCTGCGGCGGTGTGCCAAACACGTGTGAGGCTGTCGGGGATACGCGCCACCGAGCCGTCGGGATTACGGTGGCTGTAGTCTATAGCCTGTATGAGTCGTCCGCTTGGTATGTAATATCGTGCGACAGTCACTTTGAGCAGACCGTCAAAAGGCAACGGACGGGTGGTCTGCACCAGGCCCTTGCCAAACGAGCGTTCGCCCACGATGACGGCTCGGTCGAGATCTTGCAGCGATCCGGCCAGAATCTCGGATGCCGATGCCGTAGACTCATCGGTGAGAATCACCAGAGGCAGTTTCAGGTCGACAGGAGCCTGGGTGGTTTTGTAAATCTTTTCCTTATCGGTCTCAAAACCGCGTGTCCGCACGATTTCGGTGCCTTTTGGCACGAATAATCCGGCAATCTGCACGGCGCTCTCGAGCAGACCGCCGCCGTTGCCGCGCAGATCGATGGTAAGGCCTTTGAGAGACGGGTCGCGCTTCATATCGACGAGCGCGTCGCGTACGGCACCGGCGCTCTTTTCATTGAAAGTCGTCAGGCGTATGTATCCTATTCCGGTCGAGTCGACTCCGTAATATGGCATCGGATTGACCTGAATGTTGCGTCGCACGATCTCGAATGTCAGCAGCGAGTCGGCCACATATGGGCGCCGCACGCTCACGGTCACCTTCGACCCGGGCTGTCCGCGCAACAGTTTGCTCACCGCGTCGCTCTGTGTCGAGGCTTTGATGACGGTGCTGTCGACCTTGAGTATCACGTCGCCGTGACGCAGCCCGGCGTTGCGGGCCGGTGCGTCCCACACAGGCTGGTGTATGATCACTTCGTCGCCGCGTTTCAGTATATATGCGCCTATGCCGCCGTATTGTCCCGATGCTATGCTGGTCAGCTCCTCCTGGTCTTCAGACGGATAATACTCGGTATAAGGGTCGATGCCCTGCAGCATGGCGTCGATGGCCGTCTTGACGAGCTTGTTGGCGTCAATCGAGTCGACATAGTTGGTCTGCAGCTCTTTGACGAGCGAGTTGAATATCGTGAGGTTGCGCGAGACGTCGGTCTTGTTGCTGCGCGACTGGGCCAACGCAGATCCTGCCGCGAGACACAATCCCGTGGCTGCGCCGATTATGAGCAATAGTTTCTTCATGTGTCTTATATGATTCTGCAAAGTTACATAAAAAACACAATTATTTAATAGCAGGTTCGATAATATAACACGGCTGACGCATCTTAAATTTTTACAACGTCAAAACTTTTTAAGGCATAGAGC
>JAUNGA010000022.1 GCA_030524765.1 Bacteroidales bacterium
CTATACATAATGCACCCCAAAAGTTTTGTGTCTAACTTTTGGGGTGCAGTTCACTGCGGCCGTTTTTTTATTGCTGACTCCCTGATCAGATCCAACGTGTGAACGCGAAGTCCATGCGGTGGGGGAGTTCGGGATTTACGGGGAAGATGCGGTATCCTACACGGAATACGCCGGCATTCTTGACCTTGCTCGAGAGCTCGAAGGTGACGATGTTGCCGTCTTTCTTTACAACCTTGAAAGGTTTCTTGCCTACGAGGTGCTCCTGACCGTCCTCAGAGCGGTAGATAACTTCCTCGATGCCGAGATCGTCGGCCAGTCCGTTGGTGTCGAGTGTAACCTCGATGCGATAAGCCTCACCGGTCACGCTGGGGGTGATGTCGGCAGTGTGGCGCACATCGAGCACCTTGATGCCGTCCCATGCGGCGGCGACTTTCTCTTTCCATGCCGCGATTTCTTTGGCGAGAGCGAAATCATTGGCCTGCAGACGTGTCGAACGTGCGGCCTCGGGATCGTAGAAACGGGCGATGTAATCGTCGATCATACGCTTCATGGTGAAATGAGGAGCGATGTCGCCGATCGATCCCTTGATGTAGTCGATCCATTTGGGTGAGTAGCCCTTGGAGTTCTTCTCGAAGTAGAGAGGTATGATCTCGTTCTCGAGCATGTTGTAGATGGTGGCTGCGTCGAGTTTGTCTTGCTGAGCCTGATCGGTGTAAGTGCGCTTGTCGGTGAGAGCCCAGCCGGCTTTCTCGTTGAAGCGGTAGCCTTCATACCACCAGCCGTCGAGCACCGAGAAGTTGAGCACGCCGTTCATCTCGGCTTTCTCGCCCGATGTACCCGATGCCTCGAGGGGACGGGTGGGGGTGTTGAGCCAGATGTCGACACCGGTGACGAGACGCTTGGCGACAATCATGTTGTAGTCTTCGAGGAAGATGATCTTGCCGAGGAACTGGGGCATACGCGAGATTTCCATGATGCGCTTGATCAGGCCCTGGCCTGCTCCGTCGGCGGGGTGCGCCTTGCCCGAGAAGATAAACTGTACGGGGAACTGCTCGTTGTTGACGATCTTGGCCAGACGGTCGAGGTCGGTGAAGAGCAGGTGTGCGCGCTTATATGTTGCAAAGCGGCGGGCAAAACCAATGATGAGCGCGTTGGGGTTGATGCGCTCGAGCACGTTGATTACGGTCGAGGGATCGCCCTGATTGGCCAGCCACTTCTCTTTGAAGTCGCGTTTTACAAAGTTGATGAACTTGTTCTTGAGGGTGCATCGCATGTTCCAGATCTCCTCGTCGGCAACCTTGAAGATGCCGCTCCAGGCCTCGGGATCGCTCTGATGTGAGAATACCTCGGCACCGAGCTTGTCGGCATAGAATTCTTTCCACTCAGAAGCGGCCCAGGTGGGCATGTGTACGCCGTTGGTGACGTAGCCGACGTGGCTTTCTTCCCAGGTGTAGCCTTTCCAGATACCGGCAAACATCTTCTGCGACACGATCCCGTGCAGCTTGCTGACACCGTTGGCCTCCTGGCAGGTGTTGAGCGCGAATACGCTCATCGAGAAGCGCTCGTTGGTGTCGGGATTCTCGCGGCCCATGTTCATGAGGTCGTTCCATGAAATGCCGAGTTTGGCGGGGAACTCGCCCATGTATTTGCCGAAGAGCGACTCGTCGAAGTAGTCGTGGCCGGCGGGGACGGGTGTGTGTACCGTATAGAGACCTGACGCACGTACGAGCTCGAGAGCGACGTTGAAGTCGAGGTGCTCGTCTTGCACGTAGTCTACAAGACGCTGCAGATTGAGCAGGGCGGCGTGGCCCTCGTTGCAGTGGTAGAGCTGGGTGCGGATGCCGAGTTTCTTGAGCATGAGGATACCGCCGATACCGAGCAGATACTCCTGCTTGATGCGGTTCTCCCAGTCGCCGCCATAGAGCTGGTGGGTGATGGGACGGTCAAACTCGCTGTTGGCGTCGAAATCGGTATCCATCAGATAGAGTTTCATGCGGCCCACGTTGACGCGCCAGATGTGGCTGTAGACGATGCGGCCGGGGAATGGAACCTCGAGGATCATCGGATGGCCATTCTTGTCAAGAACCTGCTCGATGGGCAGCTGGTTGAAGTTCTGGGGCTCGTATTTGGCGATCTGCTGGCCATCGACACTCAGGGTCTGGGTGAAGTAGCCATAGCGGTAGAGGAAGCCGACTGCGGTCATGTCGACGCAGCTGTCAGAAGCCTCTTTGATGTAGTCGCCGGCGAGGACGCCGAGACCACCGGAATATATTTTGAGACAGTTGCACAGACCGTACTCCATCGAGAAGTAAGCGACCGAGGGTACGTCTTTGCGCATGGGTTTGCTCAGGTAGTCCTGCATGTCGGCATAAACGCGTGACACACGGTCCATGATGCCTTTGTCGGCAAGGATCTCGTCGATGCGCTCGGCAGTGAGCTGCTGCAGGAGCATCACGGGGTTCTCACCAGTCTTGCGCCACAAGTCGGGGTTGAGGTCGCGGAAGAGCGATTTGGCCTCGCTGTTCCAGACCCACCACAAGTTGCGGGCCATCACCTCGAGGGGCTTGAGCTGAGAGGGCAACTCTGCTTTTACAGTAATGTCACGCCAGACGGGTGCATTAGTTTTGCTAACCGGAAGTTTCATTTGATATAATTTACCTTTTAGAATTGTGTTATTTCTTGTCGTGATTTGTCAGAGCGATGTCAAAAGCGTCTTGATAGTGGCAGATGAATTTGCTCCAGTCGGCTGCCGCGGCAGTGGCCATTGCAGCCTTTGATATTTCGGCTCGTCTGTCGGCCGGAGCGGCCATGAGCGCGAGCAGATCGTCGGTAATGTCACGCACTACCTGATCGTAGTTCGAGTCGTTGCGGTTTACCACACACACGCCGCAGTCGGCAAAGCTGTTCTCGGTGGTCGAACGCACCCATTGGCCGAAGCCTGACAGCGAGGTGGTGACTGTGGGTATGCCGAATGCCACGCTCTCGAGCGGGGTGTAACCCCAAGGCTCGTAGTATGAGGGGAAGACTGTAGCGTCCATGCCTATGAGCAGGTCGTAGTAGCTCATATCGAAAATGCCGTCAGAGCCGTTGAGATAGCATGGCACGTAGATCACCGAAACCTGACCGTTGTAGTCGGCCGATGCAAATCCGAGCTGATGGATACGGCGGTTGACCGGATCGTCGTTGTAGTTGTGCAGGGCGTGTGTGATGACGGGATCGGCCAGACGGGTGTGGCTGTGATCGTCGATTGCATGGCGCAGGTCACCGCGAGGATCTCCCGACCATGCCGGTACCATTATAAAAGCTACGACGGGGCATGGTGTGCCGTTCTCGGCCAGACGGCCCAGCACGTCGCAATATACGTCGAGGCCTTTGTTGCGATACTCGCACCGGCCTGATGTACACATTATAAATGTATCGTCGCCAAGCTCGCGGCCTGTTATGGCCCGTGCCACGTCAACCAGTTTGGCTCGGGCTGCCTTGCGTGCCTTGTCATATTTGGCTTTGACAGGAACGAATCCGGGCTCGAAGCCATTGGGTGTGACCACATCGGGACGGCGTGTGAGCAGCTGTGCGCTCTCGTCGGCAGTCACGTCGCTGACGGTGGTGAAGCAGTCGGCCTGCAGGGCCGCATGTTTCTCGAGCGAGTGTTTGCTCTCCATATTGAGCTCGCGGGCCATCTGGTCGCCGTCATAGGCGTGCAGATAGTCGTAGAGTGGCTTGCCGTTGCCGCAGATGCTGCGTCCGATGCTGGTGGCGTGGGTGGTAAATACTGTCGCGGCCTGGGGCACGCGGTCTTTGACAGCGAGCAGGCCCATGCCGGTTGTCCACTCGTCAAAGTGTGCGATGATATTTTTGTCCTTGGCTTCGTAAAAATCTACGAGGCTCTCGATGACAATGGCGGCGGCGTGGGCAAATGCGCAGCCTTCGTCGTAATCGCCATAGGCATGCAGCGAATCTACGCCGTAGAGCTGCCACATGCGCCCGTAAAACTCGTCTTTGACAGCATACATGCCGTCAAATTTCACAAGTATAGCTATCGGGCGTCCGGGCACTTCCCAACGTCCTATGCGCACGTCGACACCCTCGGGCAACATGGCGGTCTGACGCCATTTTTTTAATAATGTTTTAGACTCGGTGAAGTCAAGTGCAGGATTTTCATCGGTCCATACATCGGGACCAATAAAAAATACCTTGTCTTTGTACAAAGTCTGGAGACTTTTGGCTTTTGTCGACAGAACAGTGTAGATGCCGCCGATCTTGTTGCAAACCTCCCAGCTTGTTTCAAATATTAAATCTATGGCTTTGTGAGACATATCTTCAATTTTCGTTTTCGAGTCGCAAAGATACGAATTAATTATCAATTTGCCAAGAAAAGGACAAATAATTTAGTAGTCTTTAGATTGTTAAGAGTCTAATAGCAGGCTCTAAGCCATAATTGATTTATCGCGTCGGCGACTTGCAGAATCGCGTGTTAATAGCTATCTTTGTTGTTATGATACTTATGACAATTTTACTGGTGGCTGTGGTGGTCGCCCTTGTATTTATGTGTATGCGCTATGCCGGCGTACGGGCCGAGGCTGCGCGTCTGCAGGCTACTCTCGATGCAGAGCGGGCCGCTACCGAACGTCGGATCGACGATATCAGACAGAGTTGTGAGAAGCGGGTCGAGGCCGAGCGCGAGTCGGCCGGAGAGCGTTTCAAGGCGCTTGCCGCCGACATATTGCATGCTAATTCGCAGCAGCTCGACGAACGCAGCCGCATGAGCCTCGAGGCTGTACTCGCACCTATGAAATCGAGCCTTGAGACATTTACCAAAGATTTCAAGGACTGCTACTCGACCGAACACACCGACCGTCTGTCGTTGCGCGAGGGGATCGAGAACCTTATGAGACTCAATCTGCGTGTCAGCGATGAGGCCCGCAATCTCACACAGGCTCTCAAGGGCAACAACCGCTGGCAGGGCCAATGGGGCGAGATGGTGCTCAAGAACATACTTGAGAATTCCGGGCTTGAGGAGGGGCGGTGGCTGGTGATGCAGGAGTCGTCGACAGATGAGGATGGCGAACGAATACGTCCCGACGCCGTGATACACTGTCCGCAAGACCGCCGCATCATCATTGACTCGAAAGCATCGCTCACTTCATATCTGCAATTGCAGTCGGCGTCCGACGATACCGCCCGTGCCGCTTTGATAAAGGCTCACGTGCGCTCGATTGCCAATCATGTCAAAGAGTTGCGCGACAAGGGTTATCAAGACCGTATCGGCCTTAACAAGGCCGATTTCATGCTCATGTTCGTACCACACGAGGGAGCGTATATAGCCGCCATGAATGCTGATCCCGATCTATGGCAGAGTGCCTGGAAAAGCCGTGTGATCATTGTTTCGCCGACCCATCTTGTGACGGTGATCAAACTCGTTGAACAAATGTGGCAGACCGACGCCCAGAATGTCAACACACAGCGTATAGCCGATGAAGCGTCAAAGCTGATCGACAAACTGGCCGGATTCCTCGGCGATCTCGCCAAAATCGACGACGGCCTTAATAAGGCCCGCGACGCATATGACGCGGCGATAAACAAATTGTCGACCGGTCGCGGCAACATACTTGGACGTGCCGATCAGCTGCGTGCGCTCGGAGTCAGGGCCGGCAAGCCCTTTCCGGCGCGGTTTGATCGGGATGAGTGAATACGCCCATACATACTCTAATGGTTTATCTGTAGTCGCGCAAAGCCTGCTGCAGGCGTTTGCGGGCAAAGAATATGCGGCTTTTGATCGTGCCCAGCGGTATGCCGGTACGGTCTGATATCTCGCTGTATTTGTATCCGGCGAGGTGTAATGAGAACGGTATCCGCAGATCGTCGCTGAACGAGTCGAGCATGGCATGAATCTCTTGGGTGGCGAGCGCGCCTTCGGGCGACTCAAAGCCCGAATTCTGCGGCAGACTCAGGTGATACAGATCGTCGGTGCGATCGACTACGGTGTTGGCACGCACCGATTTGCGGTATGAGTTTATGAATGTATTGCGCATAATCGTGAACACCCAGCCCTTGAAGTTGACGTTATCGACATATTTGTCTTCGTTGTCGAGAACCTTGAGTGTCGTGTCTTGCAGCAGATCGTAAGCGTCGTCGCGGTTTGAAGTCAGAAGATATGCAAAGTTGAGAAGATTATCCTGTACCTCGAGTAGTTTTGCTCTGAAAGTCTTTGTAGTCATATAGATAAGTTTTAGGTTTGAGTGTTTACACATGTCGGGATTGTCATAGGTGCATGTCCCGGCTTCAATCTTACAACAAGCCTGCGACTATAATAAGTTGGTGAATTATAGATTTTTATGTATTTTAACGACTCTTATGAGGTCTCGTGATCGATATTTCTTGCCTGTCCGGCAGATATTTCGTAACTTTGTAAGAGATTGTCGGGATTTATATAATATACTGAAAAGATGCACTGAAACAAACTGCTATGAATCTTCGACAGTCGCCAAATTAAACCGAGGTACATACAAATGTCAGAAAAATATATAAAGATAAAGGGGACGCGCGTCAACAATCTTAAAAATGTCGATGTCGAGTTGCCACGTGGCAAATTCATTGTCATATCGGGCCTGTCGGGTTCGGGCAAATCGTCGCTTGCATTTGACACCCTTTATGCAGAGGGGCGTCGCCGCTATGTCGAGAGTCTGTCGGCTTATGCACGTCAGTTTCTCGGCAAGATGACCAAGCCCGAGTGCGACTATATCAAGGGGCTGCCGCCGGCCGTGGCTATCGAGCAGAAAGTCAATACGCGCAATCCGCGCTCGACCGTCGGCACTTCAACCGAAATCTATGATTACATGCGTCTGCTATTCGGTCGCGTGGGACGCACTTATTCGCCCGTATCGGGCCAGCAGGTCAAGAAACATACCGTCGAAGACGTCATCGCCGCGGCGACCGCCTATCCCGATGGTACGCGCGTGGCGGTCGTCGCTCCCGTGACACTGCCTGGAGACCGCGATATGGCTACACAGCTCGACATATTGCAGAAGGAGGGTTTTACACGTCTGGTGGTCGACGGCTCTTTTGTCGATATCGACGAAGCCAAGACCGACAAGTCTGTCTGCGCTCTGACCGAAGTCGACCTGCTGATCGACCGTCTGGCTGTGGCTCACGATGGAGACGAGCTGTCGCGTCTGGCTGAATCGACCGAGACTGCATTCTTTGAGGGACACGACCGCGCGTCGCTGTTGGTCTTTGTGAACCATGGTGTCGAGAGGCATGATTTCTCAAAGCGTTTCGAGGCCGACGGTATGACGTTCGCCGAGCCGAGTGAGCAGATGTTCAATTTCAACAACCCTTACGGCGCATGCCCTGTCTGTGAGGGATTCGGCAAGGCTCTCGGTATCGACGAGGGGCTGGTGGTGCCCGATCAGTCGCTGTCGGTCTACGACGATGCTGTGGCGCCATGGCGCGGTCCGACGATGAGCGAGTGGAAACGTCTGTTTATACGCCAGGCGTCGCCGGCCGGATTTCCGGTTCATCGTCCGTATAGCGAACTTACTGACCGAGAGAAATCGATGCTGTGGGACGGTGTGGGCGAATGGCCCGGCATAAACGGATTTTTTGCCTGGATGGAGACGCAGCGCCACAAGGTGCAATATCGTGTGATGTATTCGCGGTTCCGCGCCAAAACCACATGTCCCGAGTGCCATGGCTCACGTCTGCGCCGTGATGCGATGTATGTCAAGGTCGGAGGGTGTTCGATCGCCCAACTTGTGACCATGCCGGCCTCACAATTGCTCACGTGGTTTGAGAATCTCAGACTCGACGGCAACGACGCCCGTATCGCCGGACGTCTGCTCACAGAGATTCGCAACCGATTGGGCTATCTGGTCGAGGTCGGATTGGGCTATCTTACGCTCGACCGTCTGAGCAACAGCCTGTCAGGCGGCGAGAGTCAGCGCATTAACCTGGCCACGTCGCTCGGCAGCAGTCTGGTGGGCTCGCTCTATATACTCGACGAGCCGTCGATCGGTCTGCATCCGCGCGACACCGACCGTCTGATCGGTGTGCTGCGCAAGCTGCAGGGGCTGGGCAATACCGTGGTGGTGGTCGAGCACGACGAGGAGATAATCCGCGCCGCCGACATGATCATCGATGTCGGCCCTGATGCCGGACGCCTTGGCGGCGAGATCGTATATCAGGGGCCCGTCGACAGAATAGCCGGCACACCCCGCTCCTACACAGCCCAATATCTCTCGGGCGACATAACTATACCTGTGCCGTCGACACGTCGGCCGTGGCGCGACTCTATAGAGATCACTCATGCTACCGAGCACAACCTCAAAGATGTCAGTGTCAGGTTTCCGCTCGGAGTGATGACTGTCGTTACAGGCGTCAGCGGTTCGGGCAAATCCACTCTTGTTCGCGACATATTATACAAGGCGCTCGCCCGACGACTCGAGACCGATCAGGCTCAACCCGGCCGATTCGGCGAGTTGCGGGGCGATATCGGTCGACTTGGCGATATAGTATTTGTCGACCAGAACCCGATCGGTAAATCGTCGCGATCAAATCCGGCCACCTATCTAAAGGCATACGACGAGATACGCGAACTTATGTCGCAGCAGCAACATTCGCGCCAGATGGGATTCACGCCCGCATATTTCTCATTTAATACTGAGGGCGGACGTTGCGAGGAGTGCAAGGGCGAGGGCTATCTGACTATTCCCATGCAATTCCTTGCCGATGTCATCATTCCGTGCGAGGCCTGCGGCGGCAAACGGTTCAAGCGAGAGGTACTCGAGGTCAGCTATCGCGGATGCAATATCAGCGACATACTCGACATGACAGTCGACAGAGCCATTGAGTTCTTCGGTGAGGGTACTTCGGCCACCGAGCGCCGCATCGTGCGCCGACTGCAGCCGCTGCACGATGTGGGCCTGGGATATATCAAGCTCGGCCAGTCATCGTCGACACTGTCGGGCGGCGAGAACCAACGTGTCAAACTGGCATCGTTCCTCGCCGACGAGCGCCCCCGTCCCACAATGTTTATATTCGACGAGCCCACGACAGGTCTCCACTTCCATGATATCCACGTGCTGATGGACTCGTTCAACCGACTGATTGCCAAAGGTCATACACTCGTCATAATCGAGCATAATCTCGATGTGATCAAATGTGCCGACCATGTCATAGATCTCGGCCCTGACGGTGGCGATGCAGGCGGCAATATAGTCGCCGAGGGCACACCCGAGCATGTCGCCGGTGTGGAATCCTCGATTACAGGACGTTTCCTGAAGAATTATTTCGGCGGTGAAAAAAATTAGTGAAAAAAGTTTGGCGGTCACAAACTAAAGACCTACATTTGCGTATCGAATCTATACCTACCTAATTTGTTTCCTAAAACCACAATTGTTATGGAAATTAACAAAATCATGGCCGATCTCGAGGCCAAACACCCCGGCGAAAAAGAGTATCTGCAGGCCGTCAAAGAGGTGCTTATGTCTGTACAGGACGTTTACAATCAGCATCCTGAATTCGAGCGCAACAAGATCATCGAGCGTATGGTCGAGCCCGACCGTATCGTCACCTTCCGCGTGACATGGCTCGACGACCGCGGCGAAGTGCAGAACAACATCGGCTACCGCGTGCAGTTTAACAACGCCATCGGTCCGTATAAGGGCGGCATCCGTTTCCATGCATCGGTCAACCTGTCGATTCTCAAGTTCCTCGGCTTCGAGCAGACCTTTAAAAACGCACTCACCACACTGCCTATGGGCGGCGCCAAAGGCGGCAGCGACTTCTCGCCCCGCGGCAAGAGCGACCGCGAGATCATGCGCTTCTGCCAGGCTTTCATCCTCGGGCTGTGGAAAAATCTCGGTCCTGATCGCGACGTGCCCGCCGGCGATATCGGCGTAGGTGGCCGCGAGGTGGGCTACATGTATGGCATGTACAAACGTCTCGTCAACGAGCACAACGGTACATTCACAGGCAAGGCTCTCGAATTCGGCGGCAGCCGCATTCGTCCCGAGGCTACCGGTTTTGGCGCTCTCTATTTTGTTCAGAGCATGCTCGCTCAGAAAGGCGACAACATCAAGGGCAAGACAGTGGCTATATCGGGCTTCGGCAACGTGGCATGGGGCGCTGCCCTCAAGGCTACAGAGCTCGGCGCCAAGGTTGTGACTATTTCAGGCCCTGACGGATATATCTACGATCCCGAAGGTCTCAACGACGAGAAGATCAACTATATGCTCGAACTACGTGCATCAGGCAACGATGTCGTGGCTCCTTATGCCGAGAAGTTCCCCGGTTCAGAATTCTTTGCCGGACGCAAACCCTGGGAGCGCAAGGTCGATATCGCTCTGCCGTGTGCTACTCAGAACGAGCTCAACGGTGATGATGCCAAGGCCCTCGTAGCCAATGGCGTTGAAATGGTTGCCGAGGTCTCTAACATGGGTTGCACCCCCGAGGCTATCGACCACTTCATCGAGACTCGTACGACATACGCTCCCGGCAAGGCTGTCAATGCCGGCGGCGTGGCTACTTCAGGCCTTGAGATGAGCCAGAACGCCATGCATCTGCAGTGGAGCGCCGAGGAGGTCGATGAGAAACTCCATGTGATCATGAAAGACATCCATGAGCAGTGCATCCGCTATGGTGTCGAGAAAGACGGCTATATCAACTACATGAAGGGCGCCAATATCGCCGGCTTCATGAAGGTGGCTCACGCCATGATGGGCGAGGGCGTCTGCTGATCTTTTTATTCCACATATGACAACGGCATCCGGTTTTACTGAACCGGATGCCGTTGTCATATGTATTATCTCAGAGTTCGATAGATTCGCCTGGCTCATGCAGGCAGTGGAAGGTCGTGTCGACCTTGGTGTGGAATGGATAAACGCCAAAATCGCAGGCGACCATATAGTTGCCGTCGAAATGCATCGGGAAGAAATCGGCCACTTGTATGGCTTCGACAAATTCGGTGGCGCCAACGGCGAAATCGCGGCCCTGGCGGGTATCGACAGGGAAAAATACCACGTCAAGTGCCTTGAAATCTTCAGATATACGATTGAGCACCTTGCGGAATGCTGCATCGGCCCGGGCCACTTCAGAGGGATTGCTTTCCTCGTTCCAGTGCCAGTTGTTGAGGTCTCCGGCATGGAAAATTGTCTTTCCGTCTGTCGTTTTTATGGCAAATGCCACACCTGCATCGGTCGATTCGTAGGCTTTTACACTTGATATGCCTGGAAGATTCTCTACGATATCGCCCGCACTCATGCCCTGGATTGCCAGCCGGCTGTCGGTGTCGCGTGCCTCTACGTCGTTTGACAGTACATAGACGCGACGGTGATTTTGTCCGAGGTTGAAAATTACAGGATTATAGTGGTCGGGATGATGATGCGACACGAAGAATATGACGGGCGTGTCGGGATGTCTGTCAAGATTCTTTACTACTGAGTGCGATGGGTCGCGATAGTAGTCAAACACCATGATTACATCAGGTGTGGTGACCATGAAACCGCTGTGGGCAAGATATGTTATACGCATGACGTGTGTGTTTTAGGTTATTATAATTTTAAACACACCCCGTAGTTGAAAGGTTTAAATCGTGACGGTCATTTCATCGCATGCGAGTTCGACGCCGGGCGGCAGTATGACATCGGCGGTCGGCGGCATATCATGGCTCATGTGGGTGAGCAGGGCACGGCGTGGCGCTACTGTCCTGACTATCGCGAGAGCCTCGTCGAGCGACAGGTGCGACATGTGTTCGGCCGGACGCAGGGCGTTTATGACGAGTGTGTCGACGCCTCTGAGCAGCTGCAGCGTGCTGTCGGGCATTGTCTTGCAGTCGGTGATATATGCCAGCGGACCGATGCGGTAGCCTACGATTGGCAGGCGTGCGTGCATCACGGGCAGAGGTGTGATCTCGACTCCCTCGACATTGAATGGCCGTGCCGGATCGATCTCATGAATATCAAAACGTGGTACGCCCGGATAAGGATTCTCGACAAAAGACCATGGATTGCGTTCGCGCAGATCACGGGCGACATCAGTTGTACAGTAGATCGGAAAGTCGCGTCCGCCTTTGCAGTAGGGCCGCAGGTCGTCGATTCCCCCGACATGGTCGTAGTGGCTGTGGGTGATAAGCAAAGCGTCGAGCTCGGGCGAGCCGGCGCGCAGCATCTGTTGCCTGAAGTCGGGTCCGCAGTCAATCAGCAGGCTGGGGCCGTCCTCGCCTATCTTGACGGTGGCTGATGCACGCAGGCGTTTGTCGCGCGGGTCGGCCGATGTGCATGTGGCGCACCTGCATCCGATCTGAGGCACACCTGTCGATGTGCCCGACCCGAGAATCTGTAATGTGATTTTGTCGCTCATTTGCGATAACGTATGAGTATGCCGTCCTCAAAAATGAGATAGATGCCGTTGTCATAGTTCCACCGCTCATATTGTCCTGCCGACGAAGCCCCGTGATTGATTGTGGCGGGTGCCCCCAGGGCTAATCTGCATTCGTCACGCGTCATGCCGTCGGTCACCTGCGAATGTATGATCTTGTCCCATGTCTCGGGACGGATGCGTGGATAATTTAGCCGTGGATCGGTGAGCGAGAAGAGTCGGTCGAAATTGCGTGTGGCTGTGGCCGACGACCCATATGTCATCATGACACAGCGGATGGTGGGAGTATCGGCTGAGTGGAACGCCACCTTGAGCGGATATATGCCCGAGCCGGCCGTGACACCGGTGATTGTCACCGGCACGTGGCGCAGGCCTGCCACGGCATTGCCTGTGGCATCATACCAGTTGGACGTCACGATATAATATGTATTGCCCCGCAGCAGGCTGTCGGCGATTGCTACCGGTCCGAGATCGACGGTGAAAGGTATCTCGAGGCGGTTGCGCGACTCAAGATCGGTCATGGCGATGTCGGGCCGGTAATATAGTGAATCGTAGCCGTGCGAACGGGTGAATACGATCTCGAGACCGTCATTGCCGGTCAAGGTAGGGTACGACCCGATGCGGCGCAGCGTAAGGGTGTCGCCGGCGAGCGATGATGTGTTTCCCGAGGCTGAGGTGAATATCATTGAGATTTTGTCGTCGTTGACCACCCACTGCTTGCCGGGACGCCAGTCGGCCGGACGCTGTGTCGAGATGCCGGCTGTGAGGGACTGCTCGGGCGTGACTTTTACGCCCGAGTTGCGCACATCGTTTTCAGTGATGCGCGGTGTACTTTCTATGCCTGTGAAACAGCTGCCGAGCATCGTGGCCACGCCCAGACAGCATAACGCAGAGATAAATGTCGGTTTCCGCGTCATCTAACTGCCGGGGTCCGGCCGAGGTTATAGAAGATAAATGAATAGAGATCAGTCCATTCGTCGATCACCTTGCCTATGGGCTTGCCCGCACCGTGACCGGCTTTCGAGTCGATACGTATCAGTTTGGGGCGGTCGCCGGTATCGGCGGCCTGCAGAGCTGCGGCGTATTTAAACGAATGGGCCGGCACCACCCGGTCATCGTGATCGGCTGTGGTTACAAGAATCGACGGATAGCGTGTACCATCGTTGCGTATGGTGTGCAGCGGCGAGTAGCCGAGCAGATAGCGTGCCATTTCGGGTGAATCATCGGCTGTGCCATAGTCGCTGGCCCAGTTCCAGCCGATGGTGAAGAGATGATAGCGCATCATGTCCATCACTCCCACACGTGGAATGGCCACACGGAAAAGATCGGGACGCAGGTTTACACAGGCGCCGACGAGCAGACCACCGTTGCTGCCGCCCTCGATGGTAAGCAGTTCGGGTGTAGTCCAGCCCTCGTTGATCATATATTCGCCGGCGGCGATGAAGTCGTCAAATACGTTGAGTTTCTTCATCTTGGTGCCGGCTTCATGCCATGCCTCGCCGTACTCGGCACCGCCGCGCAGGTTGGCCTGTGCATATATGCCTCCGTTCTCGAGCCACAGCAGGCGTGAGGGAGAGAATGTCGGATTGAGAGTGATGTTGAATCCTCCGTAGCCGTAGAGGTAGACAGGATTCGTACCGTCGCGGCTGAGTCCTTTCTTATATACGATAAACATAGGCACCCGCGTGCCGTCTTTCGATGTGTAGAATACCTGTTCGGTCACATAATCGTCGGGGTTGAGGCCGGCGACATCGGTAGTCTTTACTACGGTCGACTCGCCCGATGCCATGTCGTAGCTGTAGATGGTCGATGGATATGTGAACGACGAGAAACTGTAGAATACCTCGGGAGCCTTGCGGCGCGTCGAGAATGACGCCGAGCCATAGGTGGGCAATTTGATCTCGCCAATGGCCTTGCCGTCGATATCGTAGAGATAGACATGGTTTGAGGCGTCGCGGTCGTAAGTGGCAATGATTTTGCCGTCGGCGATATTGACACCTGTGAGCACGCCGCCCTGCGGATCTTCGGGCAGGATTACCCTCCAGTTTTCACGTGCGGGGCTGGCGGGGTCGACAGCCACGAGACGGTTGCGTGGGGCGTCGGCCGAGGTGAATATGAGCAATTCGCCTGCCGGGGTGGTATCGATTACAGCCAGAGTCGACTCCATGGTCGGCTCGATAGTGATCCACGGGCTGTTGTCGCGGTCTTTGAGTGATTTCACATAAAGCGAGTTGCCGAATCCCTGGCCTCCGCCATCGACGATAAGCCACATGCCGTCATCGGTCACACCGACCGAATGAAAGTAAAGCGGTTGTTCGGGATTCTCATAAATAACCCGGTCGTCGCTCTGCGGTGTGCCGAGGCGATGGTAATAGACCTTGTGATATTCGTTGGCGTTTGAGAATTCCTTGCCGGCCTCCGGGCGAGGGTAAGCGCTGTAATAGAAGCCGTCGCCGTCCCATGCCGCACCCGTAAACTTTGCCCATTCGATATGGTCGTCGAGCAGCTGGCCGGTGGCTGTGTCGAGCACATATATTTCAGTCCAGTCACTTCCGCTGCGCGAGATGGTGTATGCGGTGTGGCGGCCGTCTTTGCTCTGGAATACACCGGTCAGTGCCACTGTGCCATCCTCGCTGAGCTTGTTGGGATCGAGAAATACTTCGGCATCCTCGGCATAGGGTTTGTCGGCACGGTAGAGCACCGACTGATTGCGCAGGCCGTCATTGACAAAGAAATAATATTTGCCGTCATGCTCACGCCAGGGCAGACCGGTCTTTACGTAATTGTTGAGCTCGGTCAGACGTCGGCGTATGCCCTCGCGATATGGAATCTGCGACAGGTAGTCGCCTGTGACCTTGTTCTCGGCCTTGACCCATGCCAGCGTCTCGGCGGCGGTGTCGTTTTCGAGAGGGCGGTATCGGTCGTCGACCGTCATGCCGAAACATTGATATGTGGTGCCGTCGGCCGGAGCTGCCGGATAGGTCAGCGGAGCGTCCTGGGCCGTCGCGCCGAGTGCGCATATTGCCATTGTCGAAAGTAAGGTTTTCTTGAGCATGAGTACTGATTTTTCCGCAAAAATACGAATTTTTGGCGAAAAAGGCAAACGGGCTCTGAAGATGTATGCAAAATATCAGATTTGGTCGATACGGCCGAAAGTCGTAAATTTGCAATATGAATTCTACAGTGCATGATCAGTGGGACCGCACACATCTGTGGCATCCCTATACGTCGACGATCGACCCGCTGCCCACCTATAAGGTGGCCGAGGCCCGCGGCGCCGAGATTATCCTCGCTGACGGTCGCCGTCTCATTGACGGCATGTCGTCGTGGTGGTGTGTAATCCACGGCTACAATAATTCGCGTATCAATGCCGCGGCTAAGGCTCAGATCGACCGTATGAGCCACGTGATGTTCGGCGGTCTGACACACGACCCGGCCATCGAGCTGGGTAAAATGCTGCTTGAGGCGGCTCCGCCGTCGATGCACAATATATTTTATGCCGATTCGGGTTCGGTGGCCGTCGAGGTTGCCATGAAGATGGCCGTACAGGCATCGATCTCGGCATCAGGTGATCACAACCGCACCAATTTTGCCACTATCCGCTCGGGTTATCACGGCGACACGTGGAATGCCATGAGCGTATGCGATCCTGTCACGGGTATGCACGGCGCATTCGGCCCTGCTCTGCCCGTCCGCTTTTTTGTGCCGCAGCCACGCTCGCCATTCGGCGGAGAGTTTGACGAAGCCGATATTCAGCCGGTCGAGGAGCTGTTCGAGCGTCATTCGTCTGAGATAGCCGCTTTTATCCTCGAACCGATCGTGCAGGGAGCCGGCGGCATGTGGTTTTACCATCCCGAGTACCTCAGACGTCTGCGTGCGCTGTGCGACCGCTATGGTGTGCTGCTCATTTTCGATGAGATCGCCACGGGATTCTGGCGCACGGGACGCATGTTCGCATGGGAGCACGCAGGTGTCGAGCCTGACATCATGTGCATAGGCAAAGGCCTCACGGCAGGCTATCTGACAATGAGCGCCGTGCTGACCACCCGTCGGGTGGCCGACACCATCTCGCGTGGCGAGGCCGGCGTGCTGATGCACGGCCCGACTTTCATGGCCAATCCGCTGGCCTGTGCGATAGCCGTCGAGTCGATGCATATGCTCAACGAGACTGATATGGCCTCGCGTCTGCGACATCTCGAAGACCGGATTCGTCATGGCCTCGAGCCGGCACGTGCCCTGCCTTGGGTGACCGATGTGCGCGTTATCGGTTCGATAGGCGTTGTCGAGGTCGACCGTTGGGTCGATGTCGGTCGTTTTCAGAAAGAATGTGTCGACCGGGGTGTATGGATACGTCCGTTCGGTCGCAACGTCTATATTATGCCACCGTACGTCATCACTGACGCGCAGCTCGACCGCCTCATGCACGAGACCGTGGAACTCGTAAAGAATCTGCAACAGCAATGAATGTAGACTCCACACTCGACCGCCTCGCCGCCGAAGGCAATCTGCGGGTCATACCTGTCGGCCATGACGACAGTGTCGTCGACCTGTCGTCAAACGACTATCTCGGCCTGGCCGATGATGTCGATCTGCGCGAGCGGTTTCTTGCCGACCATGATGCGTCGAGGTTGTTGATGACATCGTCGGCATCGCGTCTGCTGGCGGCACGCCAGAATTCTTACACTGCGTTCGAGCGTCTGTTGTCTGACAGTTATGGCGGTCGACCGGCTTTGCTCTTCAACAGCGGCTACCATGCCAATACGGGACTTGTCTCGGCTCTGGCCGATTCACAGACCCTGATAGTGGCCGACAAACTTGTGCATGCGAGTATAATTGACGGTATAAAACTGTCGGGTGCCAGGTTTGAGCGTTTCCGCCACAATGATTATAATCATCTCGAGCGCATTCTGGCCTCTAAAGGTCGTGATTACGCCAATATACTCATAATAGCCGAGAGTGTCTACAGCATGGATGGCGACCGGGCAGATCTGCGCCGACTGGCTGATTTGCGTCGACATACGCCCGGCGCGTTACTCTATGTCGACGAGGCCCACGGAGTGGGGGCTGTCGGCCCGGGAGGTCTCGGTCTCGCAGTCGCCGAAGGCGTCCTTGACAGTGTCGACATACTTGTCGGCACACTCGGCAAGGCGCTTGCTTCGAGCGGTGCGTTCGCCCTGCTGACGGGTCGTCTGCGCGACTTTATGGTCAACCGTGCCCGCAGTCTTATATTCTCGACAGCACTGCCGCCGGCCTGTGTTGACTGGTCGGCCATGACATGGCGGGCCTCGGTCGAGGGCGACAGCTTGCGCGATCGCCTGAATTCGTTGGCGGTTAGGTTGGCTCATATCATTCCCGGCGGTGAGCCGTCGCACATCCGTCCGCTTGTCGCCGGCGATCCGAATGTGGCCGTGAGGTTGTCGTCTGATTTGCTTGCCGAGGGCTACAAGGTGTTGCCGATACGCACTCCTACTGTGCCTCCCGGCACCGAACGGCTGCGTTTCAGTCTGTCAGCCTCGATCGATCCGTCGTCGCTTGACAGGCTTGAAAACATAATCAATAGACTGACATGCAGTATCGTCTGATCTCATCGACCGGAGCCCCGCGTCTCATATTGATTTTTGCAGGGTGGGGCATGGATGCCACTCCATTTGAATCGTTGCTCCGGGAGGGCTACGATATAATGGTGGTGTGGGACTACAGGTCGTTCTATATCGACTGGAGTGTGGTATCCGGCTATGATGAAATCTGTCTTGTGGCATGGTCGATGGGCGTATTCGCGGCTTCGCAGACCGTTCAGGCAATTGATTATAAGATAACGAAACGTATTGCCGTCAATGGCACACTGTGGCCGGTCGACAATTGCCGGGGCATCCCCGAAGCGATTTATTATGGCACTCACGATGGCCTTGACGAGCGTAATCTGACAAAATTCTATCGCCGCATGTGCGCATCACGGACTCAGTTTGTCGATTTCGAGTCTGTGCGTCCCGTGCGCGATATCGACGGCCTGCGCGACGAATTGCTTGCCGTGGCCGAGCGCACCATCCTCAGCTCTCAGTCGGCTATCCGCTGGGATCGGGCTATTGTCGGCCATGCCGATGCAATCTTCCCGCCTGTCAATCAGCGTCGGGCATGGCAGGCGGCCGACGTGCCTGTCGAGATGACCGACGACGCCCATCTGATTGATTTCGCAGCCTTGCTTGACCGCGAATTTGTCGACAAATCGACCATGACAGCCCGATTTGCACGTGGCCATCGCACCTATGAGGCTAATGCGCCTGTACAGGCCGAGGTGGTCGAGCGCATGACCGCAATGCTCGTCGGCCATGTCGGACGTGATATGCGGGATTGCACGGGTACGATACTCGAGGTGGGCAGCGGCAGCGGATCGCTGTCGCGCCGTCTGGCCGTATTGGCACCGTCGGCTCGGCTGCGGCTGTGGGATATTTCGGGCGATATGCCTGACGGGCTTAAAGATGACAGCCGCGTGAAATTCTGCAGGTGCGATGCCGAGCTTGCCATCGCCCGTGTGCCGGCCTGCTCGCTGGCGTGCATAGCATCGGCCTCGACGGTGCAATGGTTCAACTCGCCCGACAGGTTCCTCGGCCATTGTGCGCGTGCTCTTGCGCCGGGCGGCATATTGCTGTTGTCGACATTTACACGCGGCAACCTCGCCGAGATCGCCGCTCTCACCGGCAATGCGCTGTCTATGCCTACGCCCGACCAATGGACGGCCATGGCCACGCGATATTTCGACATCATAGACGTCGCTGCATGGGAGCGTGACCTTGATTTCGAGACCCCGCTCGACGTGCTGCGCCATCTCAAGCTCACAGGAGTCAATTCGTTGGGCCACTCATCGCGAGGCGAGACAGATGTGCGCGATCTGTTGCGCCGCTATCCGATGCGTCTCGACGCAAGATACCATCTTACTTACCGACCAATGATAATGTTACTCATCAAACGATGAAACAGCACAAAACATACTTTTTGTCGGGTATCGACACAGATGCCGGCAAGACATACGCAACCGCATATATGGTGCGCCGTTTTATGGATGAAGGTCTCACGGCCATCACTCAGAAATTCGTGCAGACCGGTTGCCGCGACTCTTCAGAAGATATCGAGGCCCATCGCCGGCTTACCGGCACGGGCATGTTGCCCGAAGACCTCGACGGCACCACGGCGCCGGTGATATTTACTTATCCGGCATCGGCTCAGCTTGCCGCCCGGCTTGACGGACGCGAGATCGACATCGAGGCGATCGACCGCTCGCGCGAATTGCTCGAGTCGCGCTACGACCGACTTGTCATTGAGGGTGCCGGGGGCCTGATGGTGCCGCTGACCGACGATTTTCTTACAATTGATTATATATCAAGCCGCAAACTGCCGCTGATACTTGTCACCAACGGTGTGCTGGGCTCGATCAACCACACTCTGCTCTCGCTCGAAGCTGTGCAATCACGTGGTATCGAGCTGTCCTACGTCATTTACAACAAGCATTTCGACAATGACAAAATCATCGCCGCCGATACCATAGGTTTTATCAGGCGGTATCTGTCACGACATTTTCCACATACCGGGCTGCTTGAGCTCGACACTCTCCATACTCCCTGACAAATGCATAGAAACCTGATCGAAAACCGTGAAATACGTATTTTTATCTCATCGACATTCAGCGATATGCAGGCCGAACGCGACCGGTTGGTCAATGCGGTCTTTCCGTCGCTGCGTCGCATGGCTGCCGAACGCGATGTAGCGCTGACAGTCGTCGACCTTAGATGGGGCATTACAGCCGAGGAATCAGAAAACGGACGGGTGATTCCGGTGTGTCTCGGTGAGATTGACCGCTCGCGGCCGTTCTTTATCGGATTGATAGGTGACCGCTATGGGTGGGTGCCCGATGCCGCCGATGTACCAGATGACTGCCGTGATACCGTAGCCGACGATATCCTCTTGCGGCGCAGTATAACCGAGATGGAATTCCGCTACGGTGTGTTTCGCTCGCTCGATCCGGTAAATGCCGCTTTCTATATAAAGGCAGACAACAAAACTGTACAGGCTGATCCGCGCATAGCCGAGTTTAAAAAGGCAGTGCTGGCTCTGCCCGATTATCCCAAGAACGTTTATGACAGTCTCGACGATCTGGCCGAGGCGGTGACACGTGATTTCATCGATATGCTTGACCGACTGTTTCCGGTCGACAACATTCCCGACAAAGCCGAGTTGCGACGCATGGCCCAGCGATCATATATGCGGGAAAAAACGGCGTTTTATGTGCCGATTGAGTCATACGATTGCATTTTTGATGATTTTATGCGCTCTGACAGCAGTTTTATGGCTGTGACGTCAGCGCCCGGTATGGGCAAGAGTGCTCTGTTGTCGCATCTTGCTCTCAGACAGATGACCGGGGGTGATTATCATGTCGAGACATACTTCGCTACCGGCGAACTGTCGGCTGATCAGATCCTTGACGATATCCGTGGCATACGTACGGGGCGCCGTATTGTGGTGTTTGTCGACACACTTGATGCTTATGGCCTTGATTTTGCCATATCGTTGCTCGGGATGTCATCATCAGATATGAAAATTGTAGCAGCGGCCACAGCCGGCGGCAATGTCGCATCGGCTTTGAGAGCCCGTAACCTGCCCGAACTGGACCTTCGTCCACTGTTGCTTGACGAGCGCATAAAACTTGCAACCGGCTATCTGTCGCGCTGGAGCAAACGGCTCGATACCGTACAGACCGGGTTGCTTACCGGCGAATCTCCTGTGTTGTCAAATCCGGCCATGCTCGTCACATTGCTGTCTGATATACGCACGAGCGGTAATTTCGAGCAGCTGTCTGAACGCATATCACGATTGGCCTCGACACAATCCACAACAGATTTCTATTCTGAGATCTTAGCGAATATGGACGAGCGGCTGGTCGTGCCCAAACGTCAGAACGCCGTGTCGCAGACGGTTCTGGCATTGGCAGTGTCGAGCCGTCCGGTTGCCGAAGACGATCTGATTGCCATCACCGCGATTCCCCGCCTGTATATGTCACAGATATTGGCTTTGCTCGACTCGATGGTGACATATGCACACAACGGATTGTCGCTGTCGCTCGATATGGTGCGTGATGCAGTGATCGATATGGCCGGCGAGTCCGGAGTCAAGGTCATGTGCCGGCGGCATTATATGCGCTGGTATCGCAGCAATCTGCCCGATGCCCGGCTGCGACTGGCCGAGTGTGCGTATAAAGCCCATGGCGATAGTGCTCTGTTCAGGGCGATCGGCAATCTCGATTTCTTAGACCTCATCATTGACGCGCCGGGCGGTAAGAGAGACTTTATCAGATACTGGAACCGCCTGTGGGCCCAAAATCGATCGGCCTGCTCGATGGCCGTATATGTCGACGCCGCGTGTGTCGAGCTTTGTGCCGGGATCACACCGTCGCGTCGCCGTCGGTTGGGCGAGATGCTGGCCCGCACGGCATTGTGGCTCACCGAGATGGGCGATGCCCGACAGACAAGCATCGTGGCCGGATTTTTGCCCGAACTTGTCGGGGATGACGACGAGACGGCTTCGCAGATCATGTCGATAGTCGCCGTGCGCGAGCAGAATTTCGGCGATGCATTCTCTATGATGGCCAGATCGCTTTCACAAGCGATTGCCAGATATGGCCGAAAGGTCGACCTATATGATCATATTCTCGCCCAGATTGCTGATACATATCACACGGCCGGTGAGAAAACAGGCGACCGTACAATGTTTGAGAAGGCCGTGATGATATATGAGGACGTGCTTGACGCCCGCATCGCCCGACTCGGCGAGAATGACCGCGACGTGGCTCTCGTGCTTGACAATCTGAGCGGCCTGATGTCGCAGCTGGGCGACAAAGCGCTTGCCGACCGATATGGCGAGCGTGCCCTCAAGGCATATACGGCATCGTCGGGAAATGAGGATGACGATACCGCCCGGACATTGTCTAACATGGCTGTGCGGCAGTATAACGATGACGACCGGCAGATTGCGGGCAAGACCGCTGCCGAGGCTGTGAAGATATATCGACGTCTATATGGCGACATGGCATTCCCGGCAATCGGTCAGGCTACTGAAATAGTCGCCGCCGCCGCTGCCGAACGCGGACAATATCAAGAGGCCGCCGGCATGCTGGCGTTTGCCGAGGAATGTGCACGTGCAGGTTTTGCCGACGACTATGAGCCGTGGAAGACGCTGATGCGTCTGCAGCAGCATTATATCGAGGCGATGTCGTGGGCTGATGTCGAGCGCCTTGCCGACGAGATCGAGGGGATGTCTAATGAAGCCGGGGCAATGCATGGCCGCCTGATAGCCATGCAGGACGCCGTCAGAGCCAACGCGCTCGCGATGCAGGGACGCGACGAGGAGGCCTTGCTCAGATATGATGATGCGATAGGTGAGGCCAACGGTTACGGAGCACCGGATCTGTATCTGAGATACATACTCGAGAAGGCTAAATTTGAGTTCGGTATCGGGCATCTTGACGATTGTGACGGGACCTTGTCACGAGCCGTGAGGATATTGGAAGAACGCGACGAAACCGAGTCATCAGAGATGGCTTATTGTCTTTATAACCGATCATTGGTGCGCTATACTCTCGCCCGTCATGACGACGCTATGTCAGATATAAAGGCTGCGATAGATTTGCGTGCCCGTCTGTTTGGCGACGACGATGCCATGCTCAACGACGAATATCGGCCTAAACTCGACCAGATGCGACAGTCAATCAATTCCGCTGACGCCAAATCCGGCTCCATTGCCGACAGATATGCCCCGATATTTGACAGCCGCGAGTCTGACTCAGGCCTGAGAACTCTTTTCCGCGATGCTCTTGATGCATTTGATGCAGGTCATATCGAACGTGCCCGTCTGAAACTCGACCGCATGCGTCCGCGTATCAGCGAAAGTCAGGGGCTTACGGCGGCTATGGTCAATTGGCTCGATGCCTATTGTATAGAACTTGGCAAGGCCGACGACGACAAGGCCGAGGAGCTTTATCGCTCGGCGATACAGATTGCCGAGACTGCCGGCGATGTATCGCTGGCAGCACGCATAGGCCATGATTTATGTGAATTCTTCTGGAATCGCCGGAACTATGGCAAGGCCTGGCGGGCATATATCGGCCAGTTTATCAACAAACATTATTCCGACGATCATTCATTCCGCGATGAGTATATCACACTCTTCAACTGTGCTGATGCGGCATCACGTGCCGGCGAGTCGTTGAGACTCGCGCTGCCGCTATCCATAATTGTGATGCATATGGCCGGCCTCGAACAAAACGAGGAGTATATATCGCGTGCAGAGAGTTTGGCTGTCAGGATCCTGCAGCAACTCGACATCGATGTCGGGTCATTCATACCCGATATAGGCAAGGCCTATACAGAGGCTGTCGATATTCTTGCCGACAAAGTCAGCCGCGACTATATGGCGGCCGAGGCATTGGCCGAGACGGCTATAAATCCGATTCTATGCAGCGAATCAGCGTTGTCTGGCGATATGTACCTGTTGGGGATAGTAGCACGTAAACTATATGACATATTGTGCCTGGCCGGCAGATGGAACCGCCTTATAGACATGACGTCGGTTGTGGCCGGCCGTCTTGAGCGTTTTGACTGCGATGCCGACGCTCGCGATTGGTTTGTCGAGCAGGCGAGAGCCTATCGCATGGTCGGATGGCTTACGGCCGGCAGCATACGGGGCGGCCTCGAGATGGCAGGCGACAACCGCGAGATCGACTCGAATGTATTTGTGCAGACATGCATGTTATGGAACGCCTATCTCATGTTCGGGTATGACGATGATTACGTGCGTCAGCTGTTCGAATCGGTCAGTGCCCGTGCCGGCGAGCTGACCTCACACGGGCCTGCTCCTGTTTTCATGCTTGCGGCCGTGGCCGATTGCTATGACAGCGAACTGGCCGACCGGATCATGGGCGGCATGCCATACGGCGATGATGAAGCGCGGTACTATGATGCCCTCTACAATGCACTCACGGCCGGACGCAGACCCGGGGGAGATTGTGGCGAGAATATAATTGCCGCTATGGATCTGCTCGACACGATGTCGTGTGACCCGGAAGGTGAGCTGTCATTTATCATACCATTGCTCGCCGTGTTGCGCAAAACCCGGCTTGACCGTGAATTCGATGCCATACTCGCGCGGATGCCACGAATTGTCGACGGTATCCGCAACGACGAGCTGCGCGAACGCATGCTTGTTGACGGCATGGCTGATATTGTCAAATTCCTAAAAAACGAACCTCTGATATGACACTTGACGAAATACTCGAAATGACCGAGGCCGATGCCGCCGGTTTTAAGTCAGAAGACACAGGCCACGATGATAGATTCATCGAGACGTTTGACCGTAAGATACGTCGTCGCGTGATACCGGAGTATGTCGCGAAAATCGAGGCGGCCGAGGATGTGCGCGATGACGGCTCATCGCCCTGGTGCGAGAAACTGTTGTATGTGCTCCTGCGTCATTATGCGACAGGCGACCGTAGCGACCGTCGTCTGGTGGCCGATGCGTTGTATGATGTTTATACCAAGAGCAATCACACGCTGATATCTACATGCAGACATTATCTTGACAGACAGTTTACGAAAGCATGCCAAGAGGGTATGGAATTGCTGTATAAACCCGAATTTGCCGGTGCGGGTTTAATGGTTATGTGCATGTTTATGCTCTTCAGCGAGGGGTATGTGAGATCTGACGCCAATGCGGCCGTAGATCCCGCAAATGAGCGGGCTGTCTTCTATGCCGGATGGGCGTCTAAACGCGATTCCTGCAGGAGTGCGCAATATGCCGAAGACATGCCGAAACTCTGGTCGGTTGTCACGGCGATGAACCGTTTTGGCCTGTCAGATTAGCTCTATGCCGATGCCCGGACGGTCGGGTATCGTGACCTTGCCGTCAATAATCTTTATTCCGTCAAAGATATCGTTGGCAATTAGCAGATTGCCGTCGAGATCCGCCCAATCGACCATAGGCGAGAGCTGCGCGGCGGCAGTGACGGCACACGATGTCTCGGTCATGCATCCGAGCATGACTTTCATGCCCATGGCGCGTGCGAGTATCGCCATCTGATGTGCCTCGTGCATACCTGTGCTCTTCATCAGCTTGATGTTGATGCCGTCATATGCTTCGGCGGCACGTGCCACATCGGGCAGCCGCTGCAGAAATTCGTCGGCGATCAGAGGCAGTGGCGAGCGTTCGCGCACCCAGGCGGTCTCGGCAATCATTTCTTTGGGCATTGGCTGCTCTACGAAGAGACAGTTGCGTTCGGCCAGCCAGTTGCACATGTCAAGGGCTTGTTGCTTGTCGGTCCAGCCCTGGTTTGCGTCAACGCAGATAGCCACGTCGCTGTATTTGCGCAGCGCCTCTACGGTCTCTTTGTCATGACCGACGCCCATCTTGACTTTCACGACTTTAAACGGTGCGGTCTCCTCGATTTTGGTGCGCATCTCTGTCGGGTCGGCGTCATAGCTGATGGTGTATGAGGTGTTGGGTGTACGGTCGGGATTGAGACCCCATATCTTGTACCACGGCTGCCCCATGATTTTGCCTGTAAGATCGTGCAAAGCAATGTCTACCGATGCTTTGGCGGCACGGTTGTCGGGAGCTACCGATTCCATGTATGCGTGTATATCCTCGATGCGGAACGGATCGGTGAATTGTGCCATGTCGAGTCTGCCGAGGAAGTCGCATACCGACTGGACATTTTCTCCGAGATAAGGCGGCATGGACGCTTCTCCGTAGCCTACGATACCGTCATACTCGATGCGTACCTGCACTCCGGGCGTAGTCGTGCGCTGGCTACGGGCGAGATTGAACGAGTGACGCAATTTGAGCTCATACGGCTCGAATGTGAGATTGAGACGTCCGTTGCGGGTTGCCTGTCGGGTGGGACTGTCGGCGGCCGATATCGATATGGCCGGTGCTGCGGCGAATGCCAGGCCGAGGGCCGATGTTCTCAGGAAATTTCTGCGGTTCATGGTGTAAGTGATTTAAAGATTGAAATACCAGGGGTGATTTATTACGCGTGTTATGCCTTCGGTGCCCTCATGGCCGTTTATACGCACCGAGTGCAGAGGCGAGTATAGATAGTCGGGCGACTCGGGGTCGACGCTGTTGCGCTTGACGCGGCCCGATGAGTGTACATAACGGCCGTTGTGGTCGTAAATGGCCACGTGGGTCACTTTGCCGGTCGATGCGTTGCCGAAGAACATCAGGTCGCCGGGCTGATAGTCGCGCCATGCCTCAGCCTCGAGACGCAGCCCGGTACGGGCTTGTTGCGAGGCGTCGCGCAGCAGTATGATGCCGTTGTTCAGATAGCTGACTTTGACCAGCCCCGAGCAGTCGATCGCTTTGACTGATGTGCCGCCCCACAGATAAGGGGTGCCCTCCATAGAGTATGCCGTGCTGAGAATCTTTTCGGCGTCAAAAGGTTGGTCGGCCCAGTCGGCGATCGGAGTGAGCGAACTGCTGTCGGCCCATCCGCGGCGTCCGTCGGGCAGGGTGATCTCGATGCGTCCGTCTGAGACAGTGGCGGGGTCGGCACATACAATCGCGCCGAGCACCAGGTCGGTCACTACGTCGCGCGGTCCCGATGCCTTAGGGGTGGTGTAGGCACGTGTCTGCCACAGGTCGGTCACCACATAGCGGTTGTCGTTGTCGCGCCAGCGGTGCATCTCGTCAGCGGTCTTGACTGCCACCGAACTTACCGGTATCCAGGCTTCGTAGCCCTCGGGGGTGCGGGCGTTGTACCATTCGCCATTCTGATCGATTATCTCGATGGGAGTGCCCATCACTGCCTGAGTCGACATCTCGGCTGCGTGTCGGCCCTCGGTGCGCATGGATGCGGCCGGGATGCTTATGAGTCCATAGGCCGGGGTCTCGGCCGCCGCCGGCATGGCAGTGGCCATGGCCGACAGTATGATAGCTGTAGCGAATTTTTTCATTTTTCGAGAGGTATGGGAGTGATCGAGATAATCTGCAGAGTATGATCCCATGCGGGATAGAAAAGATTGCCACGTGAGGTCTCTACCTCACCTGCCTGAAAGTCGACTGTCTCTGAGCGTACATGGCGTTTGGGCGGATAGAGTCTGCCGCATACGCCGTGGTTGGTGGCAAATCGGTAGGCATCCATGCCGGTAGAGTAGAAATTGACCGTGCGGGGATCTTTGGCACGGGGATAGCGTCCGAACGATGTGTCGACGGGCACCCAGCCCACGCCTTCGAAGTAGACTTCGGCCCAGTCGTGATAGCCTTTCGAGCCGGGATGGAGCATCCACCCACTTTCCCAGCGTGCGGGCACACCGAGACTGCGCATCAGCGAGATATACAGCAGCGACACTTGTCCGCAATCGCCGTGGCCCTGCTCGACGACATAGGTGGGTATGCAGGGTATGGTACTGTACTCGCGGGCTCCGGCCCAGGGGTAGTGGGTGTCGATATATTCATAGATCATCTCGCTCTGGCGCAGAGGATCGGTCTCGTCGCCGACGATGGCGCGGGCCATCGAGTCGAGTCGTACGATGTGGGGCGCTTCGGTCGATGTGTAGGTACGATAAAAATCAGACTCCCGGTCGTATGGACGCATATGGGCGCGTATGCTGTCGGGATGGAAATATTGTCCTTTGGTGTCAAACGATGCCGTGTACTCGAAGTGGGCTGTCTCGCCTTTGCCGGGAGCCGGAGCCTCGAAATATAATGTGTTGTGTATCGACCGGCCGTCAGAAAGCTCATATCTCGCCGGTGCTGCCGAGTGAATCGATATGTTGCTCTGGCGCTGGCTCTCGAACGGCAGCGGCATCCACACCCGCAGCGTGTCGCCGGCAATGGCGTCGTCATAGGGCACGTCGATGGCAAAACGATATACAACGCGGTTGGCGGCTCCAAGCTCGCTGCGGCCGTCAAGCACCTGCAGCACAGAGTCGGCATTGGCGATGCGTGCATCGGTAACATCGAAGTTGCGCGATGTCCAGCCGCCGTTCATGTCGGGATTGAGCAGAGCCATATTGCGCAGTGCCTTGCGGAATACACGCAGGGTGTCGTCAAACATGAGTGTCTCGACATACTTGTGGCTGATGAGACTGTCGAGCTGTCGGGCTGTCAGTTCGGGATAGCGCTCACGCGCGATCTCGAGAAATTCGGGCACGGTGTAGGGGAAATCGGCCCTCGTGCGAGCGGCAATGGCAGAGGCCGAGTCGGCTTCGAGCCAGCGCGGGGTCTCGGCCGATGCGCATTGCACCGACGTTGCGATTGCCGCACAGATGATAATGGTCTTGATTATAGACATTGTGGGGTGTTTATGATATGATTTAGGGTTATTTTCCAAAATATATGTCACCGAAGAATTCGGGGCGATGGAAGTCGGGATTTTCGGTGTAGACCGGCTGCCACGACAGATAGTGGGGCTCTGATGTGGCAGAGGCACACTTGTAAAGATTGCCGCGTACGTGCGCGGGCAGGTTGTCGCCGTCGAGGCCGATGAGATCAAACGGTATCACGACCAGCAGACTCCATGTAAAGAGTCCCTCGAGCTCGCGGAACGGACGGTTGCCGCATGATGCATAGCGGCGTATCCGGGCGAGTTCGTCATGGGTGAGCCGGGTAGGTGCCGGTCGGCGGATGCGGTGCGATGCGTTGATCGTGCCGATGCAGTTGAACTCAAAATTCCAATATTCGCCGCCCGGCACGGGTTCTACGAAAAATTCGACGCACGAATCTTCGCTCACCGGCGACTGGTCGGTGAAATTCTCGGCACGCAGATAGTTGCATCGCACCAGGAAGTCAATGTAAACAGCCTGTCGTGTGTATGCGGCCGAGAACGATGTCATCGGCCGGTAGGGATATCGGTCGGGCCATCCCACGTTGTTGATCTGACCGCGCACACCCTTGTCATCGATCAGAGCCACGATCGCGTCTGCATCTGTGAGAGTGTCGAGCTGGTCTATGCGGGGCAGCGTTATGGATTTGTTGTCAGTCATTCAGAAAAGTTCTTTGAGAGCCATCGTCACACCTATTACGGCCATCGCCAGCAGGATGCAGGCGATGATACGGTTGACCAGCCTGAGCGAACGCACGTTGAACCGTCGGCGCAGTCGGTTGACCAGCCATGTCACGCCGTACCACCACAGAATGGCACCGGCAAACAGGCAGACGTAGGCAAATATGTAATGATGTATGCCATAGTCGGGCAAGATGAAGCAAAAACGTGCGAACAGGCCGACTATGAAAAACAGTATCAGCGGATTTGAGAACGTGAGTAGAAAGCCGGTGACAAGATCGGTCCAGTAGCTGGTGGCCTGAGTCTGATCGGCCGACTTGAGTGATCGCGTAGGATTCTTGCGGAACAGATAGATGCCGAATATTGCCAGCACCACGCCGCCTACCAGCTGCAGCCACTGCTGTTGCGCCTCGATAAACTCGGTGATGAAGCTCAGGCAGAAACCTGTCAGCAGACAGTAAATCAGATCGCTCAGCGCGGCGCCGAGTCCGGTGAACAGCGCCGGCCATCGGCCTTTGCTCAATGTGCGTTGTATCACAAGCATGCCGATCGGCCCCATGGGCGCCGATATCAGTGCGCCTATGGCCAGTCCTCGCGGCAGTATGTATAACAACTGTTCCATGTCGGTGTGTTACAAATCAAGCAAAGATAGTGGATTGCCGTGAAATATCAAAGTGAGTGGACTTAAAAAACATGAAGCCCGGCACAATTTTGGCCGGGCTTCATGTTTTTTAGATCTCTTCCACAATTTTTATTAACGTTGGTGCGGTCAAACGTCAGTAAATATTGTAGGGCGTTTATATCGATCTCTCTTCGTCGGGATGATCTTCGCGGTAGGCCTCGTCGGGATGGCAGCCGCTGCCGTCGAAACAGTGGGTGCAGACACGGCACTTGGGTATGCCGATGCTGGCTATCATATCGTCGATGTTGCAGAATTTGAGTGAGGTAAGTCCCAGCTGACGGGCTATCTCGGCGACCATACGCTCGTATTCGGGTGTCCCCTCGGTAGAGTAAAGGTCGAGTTTGGCGGCATCGTCGCCCTCGAAGTCGCGTATGATGCGTCGGGTGATGAGCTCGAGGTCGCTTTTCGATGATGTGAAACCTACAAACGGGCAACCGTAGACCAGCGGCGGACATGAGATGCGGGCGTGCACCTCACGGGCTCCGTTGCCGAAGAATGTGCGCACATTGTCGCGCAACTGGGTGCCGCGCACGATCGAATCGTCGCAGAATACCACGCGCTTGCCGTCAAGGATGGCACGGTTGGGTATCAGTTTCATCTTGGCCACCAGATCACGGCGCGACTGATCGCTCGGTGTGAACGAACGAGGCCACGTGGGTGTATATTTGAGCACGGCACGCTGATATGGTATGCCTCGGCCCTCGGCATAGCCCAGTGCGTGGCCTACGCCCGAATCGGGTATGCCGCACACACAGTCGGCCTCGGTGGTGTCTTTGGCGCCCATGCGGCGGCCGCAGTCTTCGCGCATGGCCTCGGCGTTGACGCCCAGATAGTCGCTGGCGGGGAAGCCGTAATATACCCAGAGGAACGAGCAGAACTGCTCGCGTCGGGCCGGTGCCTGTAGCTGTTCGATGCCGTCGGCACGCAGACGCACGATTTCGCCCGGGCCAAGGTCGCGCACTATCTCATAGTCGAGATTCGGAAAGGCCGATGTCTCGCTCGTGGCGGCATAGCCGTCGGGTTTGCGGCCGATGATTATCGGCGTGCGTCCCAGATAGTCGCGTGCGGCTATGATGCCGTCTTCAGTCAGTACGAGCATCGAGCAGGAGCCCTTGATCTTCTTGTACACAAGATTGATGCCCTCGACATATGTTTTGCCCATGTTGATGAGCAGAGCCACGAGTTCGCTCTGATTGATTTTGTTGGCCGACAGCTCGCTGAAGTGCATGCCTTGCTCGAGCAGTTCGGCCGCTATCTCGCGCAGATTGTTGATTTTTGCTACTGTCACCACCGCGTATCGCCCTAAATGCGAGTTAACGATAATGGGCTGCGGGTCGGTATCGCTGATCACGCCGAGTCCCTGGCAGCCCATAAATGAGTTGAGTTCGTCTTCGAATTTAGAGCGGAAATAATCTCGCTCGAGTTTATGAATCTTGCGGTTGAAACCATGCTCCGGATCAAACGTGACCATTCCGGCCCGTTTTGTACCCAGATGCGAGTTGTAGTCAGTGCCATAAAACAAGTCGTTTACGACCTGTTTGTTTGAAATTGCGCCGAAGAAACCTCCCATAAATGTATGATATCAAAAATGAAAGTGCAAAGGTAGTAAATTTTCGCAAATACGCGATTGATCTGTCGATAAAATTTATTGACACCCATGCAATGCGCATGTCACACGATTTTCATCACGTCGGCCTCGAATTGATCGGGATCGATGGCACGCTTGCGTAGTTTTGAGCGATAAGTATAGACGGTTGTGATCGAACAACGTAGGAATTGGACTATCTTGGCACTGTCTGAAATGCCTATGCGTATCAGCGCAAATATGCGCAGCTCGGTGTTGAGCAACTCGCCGGGCTTGAGCGTGGTCTTGCCCTCGGGTTTGAGCAGATCGTTGAATTTCTCGACGAATGACGGGAAGATATTCAGTATGGCGACGTCAAATTTGGCGTAGAATTCTTTGAGAGCCTTGTCGATCATGTCTGTCGACTCGAGTTTCTTGGCCAGGGCGGCCTTGCTGCTCTGCAGCGACAGCACGTAGAGCGACTGATGATAATGCTGCAGTGTCGAGATAGTGGTCGAGCAATATTCCATAAACAGGGCGGCATACTCCTCTTTGATCGCATTTGATGCCCTCAGTTCGTCGTTTTTGGCTTCGAGTTGCGAATTGATGTCGCTCAGCCTGTCTGAGAGTTGCGACAGTTCGGCGTTGGATCGGCTCAGATCTGCACTTGCGCGTTTGAGGGTCTTGATCTGTTTGATGATGAACAACAATGCCAGTATGAGGATTATCGCCAGAATTGTGATGGCCGTCACCTGCATGCTGAGCATGCGTTGCAGTTTGTGCTGTTTTTCGTTATAGGCCTCGTCTATTACCGGGAGCATGCGGCTCGATTGGGCGTTGCGCATGCGTGCCGCATAAAAGTTTGCGTCGGCAAAGCTCTTTTTGAGATAGCGGTTGGCGCGCTCGATGTCACCCTCGTCAAAAATTGTGGTTGCCAGCTCGCGTATGGCCATATTCTCCTTGACCACGCCTTTGATGTCAGATATGGTACTGTATGCCAGATAGCGCTTGTGGTTGTATGCATCGCCTCGGGTTTTGTACAGATAGGCCAGTATCGAAGCCACGATCGAGTATTCACGGGTGCCGCAACGATATTTCTCGAGCTCTTTGGCCATCAGGCCTATTGCTTCGTCGGTCTTGCCTTGACGTTGCATTTCGGGCGCGATATAGATTATGCTGTTGAGCGATCCTGCCGGTGCTATGGCTCTGATCGAATCGGTGTAAAGCGACCGGATGCGAGCATAATCGTCAGTAAACTCACTCTCGTCTGAGTATTCGCAAAGGTACTGGTATATGCCGCAGTATGTCGAATAATAGTCGACAAGCAGCGACGAATCGACCTCGGCCGACGAAATGCCGTGCATGATGTCGAGTGCGTCGGCAAAGAGTCCCGCGTGAGATGTGATGTCGGCTTTTTTGATAAGCAGGGCGATGCGCTCGTTATCGGTCGAGGCGTGCTGCAGTCCCTCGTTGACATAGAACAGGGCCGAGTCGCTGATATAAGACTCGAATTCCTTTATGAGTTTATCGTGCAGTGCCGCCTGTCGGGCCGGATCGGTAGCCGCAATATAGTACTCCCGTTTTTCAGACCGGCGGAGTGCGGTTTTAAGTCAAGGATAA
>JAUNGA010000110.1 GCA_030524765.1 Bacteroidales bacterium
GCCATAATAGTCGTTGGTCTCGTAGGTTGCGCCCGCGGTGCCCGACAGCTCGGGCGTGAGATTGAGGCGGGCAACGCCATATAGCCTCTCATACTCGGCCACGCGGGCACGGGCGGCCTGCAGGTCGCGGTTGTTGTCGAGGGTGCGGTTGATGACCTTGACGAGCAGCGAGTCGTTGTAGAAGTTCCACCAGTCGATATCGGCTATCGACAGCGAATCGGCCGACAGCTGGCCGGGCGTGAGCGACAGGGGCAACTCAGGCAGCCGGGCCGGGGTCAGGTCGCGTGTGCCCGAGCATGACGCGACCGCGACGGCCACAAGCGATATGGCGATAATCTTGAACGTTTTCATTTTTTCGTGGCTTTACGTGATGACAGCCGCCGCCTGGCGCGGTCGACCATGACGAAGAAGAAGGGCACAAAGACGATGCCGACCGTGATGGCCACAAGCATGCCGAAGAAGACGCCGGTGCCGATGTCACGGCGGGCCGCCGAGCCCGGGCCGGTGGCGAAGAGCAACGGCAGCAGACCGAGCATGAATGCCAGCGATGTCATCACGATCGGACGGAACCGCAGCGAGGCGCCGCGCAGGGCGGCGTGCACAGCATCGGCACCGCGGTCGACCTCCTCTTTGGCAAACTCGACGATAAGTATGGCGTTTTTGGCCACCAGGCCCACCAGCATCACCAGACCTATCTGAAAGTAGACATTATTCTCAAGCCCGCAGATCCACACACCCAGATAAGCGCCCAGGCCGGCCACGGGCAGCGAGAGGATGACGGCCAGCGGCACTGTCCAGCTCTCATACTGCGCGGCGAGGAAGAGGAATACAAACAGGAACGCCAGGCCGAGCACCAGGGCGGTGTTGCCCGAGTTGTGGCGCTGCTGATACGACAGGCCGCTCCACTCGACACCGATGGTCTCGGGACAATAGCGGCTGACGATGTCCTGCAGGGCGTCCATCGCCTCGCCCGTACTGTGCCCCGGGGCAGCCTCGCCCGAGATAGTCGCGGCGTTGAACATGTTGAATCGCTTGATAGTGCCCGGGCCGGTGGTGTATCGTGCCGTGCCGAGCGAGGTGACGGGCACCATCGAGCCGTTCGAACCCCGCACGAAGAACAGGTTGAGATCGTCGCGGTTTGACCGGTAGGGGGCCAGAGCCTGCAGGTAGACGCGATAGACGCGGTTGTACATATTGAAGTCGTTGACGTAGATCGAACCGGTGAAGGCCTTCATGGTCGAGAAAATGTCGCTCATGGGTATGCCCTGCAGCTGGGCGCGGTCGCGGTCGACATCAAAATAGAGCTGTGGTATGTCGGCCTGCAGGGTCGACGAGATGTTGCCGAGCGCGGGATATTCGGGCGCATGGGCCATGATGGTGTCGACTGCGGCGGCCAGATCATAGTAGCCGGCCTCGCCACGGGCCTCGGCCACCATCTCGAATCCGCCCGATGTGCCCAGACCCGGAATGATGGGCGGCGTGAACACATAGACACGGCTCTCGGGATACTCGGCCATGGCCGAACGCAGACGGCCTATCACGGCATTGATATCGTCGGTGCGGCGTTTGTCCCACGGCTTGAGTATGACGGTGATAGCGGCATGAGCCTGATTGGTGCCCATGCGCGGCGACGAGCCCGTGACGTTGAGCACATGGTCGACGTCGGGGTCGGCCATCAGCAGCTCCATGGCTCGGTCGGTGACCGCACGGGTGCGCTCTATGGTCGAGCCCTCGGGCAGCTCGAGCTCTACGGTGAAGTAGCCCTGGTCTTCGGGCGACATGAAACTCGTGGGTATAGCCCGGTTGAGCACAAAGATGGCCACGAGAGCCAGACCGAAGGCGGCATACATGCGGGCCGGGTGATCAAGGGCGCGCACAATCATCTTGCCGTAGGCGATGTTGCCTCGGGTCAGGGCGATGTTGATTCGGCGGAAGAAACGGTTTTTCTTGCCTTTTGACTGACGCAGCAGCGCGGCGCACATCACGGGCGATAGAGTCAGGGCCACGACTGTCGATATGATCACCGACACGGCGATGGTGACTGTAAACTGGCGGTAAAGCTGCCCCGTGATGCCGGGCAGGAAGCTCACCGGCACAAACACGGCGCACAGCACCAGCGACATCGCTATCAGCGCGCTGCCCAGGCCGCCCATGGCCCGGCGGGTGGCCTCGCGCGGCGATACGTGCTCGGCATGCATGATGCGGTCGACATTCTCGACCACCACGATAGCGTCGTCGACCACTATGCCGATGGCCAGGATCAGTCCCAGCAGTGTGAGCATGTTGAGCGAGAAGCCGAATATGAGCATCACGCCGAACGTACCGATCAGCGAGATCGGCACGGCTATGACGGGGATGAGCGTGGCACGCCAGTTCTGCAGCGACAGGAACACCACCAGTATCACCAGCAGCAGCGCCTCGAAGAAGGTGCGGTAGACATGATGTATCGACTCAGAGATATATGTGGTCATGTCGAACGGTATCGAGTAGAAAATACCGCGTGGCAGATCGCGGGCTATATTCTCCATCTCGCGTTTGACATTATCGGCTACCTCGATGGCGTTGGCGTCGGGCAACATATATATATTGAGCACGGCCGCATTTCCGCCGTTGATGCCGCTCTCGGTATTATAGTTCTGTGCGTCGAGCTCGACAGTGGCGACGTCGCTCAGACGTATCACCGAGCCGTCGGGATCGGCTCTCAGGACGATCGACTCAAACTCTTTGACCGACGACAGACGGCCACGGGCGATGATGGGCATTGTGATGTCGATGCCGCTCATGGGGGCCTGGCCCAGCACGCCTGCTGCCGACTCACGGTTCTGATCCTTGAGCGCGTTCTGCAGGTCCTTGACTGTCAGGCCAAGATCGGCGAGTTTGGCGGGGTCGACCTTGATCTGCATGGCATAGTAGCGGCCGCCCACCGAGCTGACTCCGCCCACCCCCGGCACACGCCGCAGCAGATCGACGATATTGAGAGTGGCATAGTTGCTCAGATATACCTCGTCGTATTTGGGGTCGTCAGATTTGACAGTGATGGTCATCAGCTTGCTGGCGACCTCTTTTTCGACCGATATGCCGTTTTGCACGACCTCGGCCGGCAGACGCGCCTCGGCCTGTTTGACACGGTTCTGTATGTCGACGGCGGCAATTTCGGGGTCGGTGTCGATGTCAAAAGTCACCTGAGCCGTAAAACCGCCCGAATTCGAGCTTGACGACGACATGTATATCATGCCCGGCGTGCCGTTGAGCACCTGCTCGATCGGGGTTGCCACCGCCTGTGACACAGTCTGCGCGTCGGCTCCCGGATACGATGCCGAGACGGTCACGACCGGCGGCACGATGCGCGGATACTGGTCGACGGGCAGCAACGCCAGGCCGATGCCGCCGAGCAGCACGATCACGATCGAGATGACGATCGAGAATACCGGATGGTCGAGAAAAAAATTCCGTTTCATCGTGTGCGCTGTTGGGGGGTGACGGGATTGACTTTCATACCGTTGACAAGCTTGTGCATGCCCTCGGTGACGATGCGCTCGCCGGGAGACACGCCACGCTCGACAATCACGCGGTTATCCTCTTCGGGACCGACCTCGATAAAGCGTTTCTCGACCAGCGAGTCGGTGCGCACCACATAGACATATGCGCCGCCCTTCTCGATGACCACCGATTTGACAGGCACCTGCAACGCGCGCTCGCGCACGTCAAGCAGCACCTTGACCTTGGTGAACTCTCCGGGCAGCAGTGTGCGGTCGGGATTGGGCATCTCGGCGCGTACCGAGAATGTGCCTGTCTTGGGATCGACCTGCGGGTCGGCGAAATCGACGCGCCCCTTGTAGGGATATACCGATCCGTCGGCCAGTGTGACCGTCACATATGAGTCGAGTTTGTCGCGGCCCTGCTCGTCTGAACCTATCTTCACACTGCTCGACTTGCCTTTGAGATAATCGAGCGAGGTCATCGAGAAATCGACGCGCACCGAATCGCTCTTGACAATGGTAGCCAGCAGCGATTTGCCTGACGGTCCCACGAGAGTGCCTATGTCGGCGTTGCGCTGCGAGATATAACCCGAGATGGGCGACTTGACCTCGCAGTAGCCCAGCGTGATCCGGGCCTGGGTGAGCTCGGCCTCGGCCACCGCCACATCGGCCTTGGCGCCGTCGTAGGCGGCCTGTGCGTTGTCGAGGTCAAGCTGCGATGCGGCATTCTGCTCATAGAGCGGCCGCACGCGGTTGAGATCCCGCTCGGCCTTATGCAGCAGGGCCAGGGCGCGGTTGAGCTGTGCATGCGCCTTGTTGACGCGTGCGCGATAGACTGTGGGGTCGATTATAAACAGAGTCTGACCCTTGCGGATACGGGTACCCTCCTCGAAACACATCTTCTCGAGATAGCCTTCGACACGGGCGTGGATCTCGACAAACTGCTGGGCGCGGATACGTCCTACATATTCACCATAAATATTGACATTGGCCACGCCCACATTACCGACTTCGACTGTGGGCAACTCGTGCGGTGCGGCCGGTTTTCGCAGCGCAATCGGCAGGACGATGGCCGCCGCAATAGCCAACAACACTACTGCCAGCGTGATAATCCGCCCGCTACGTGATTTGAAAAAACGCATAAAGATATGTGATTTCATAAAATAACGTGAGTTCGATGAAAATAATCAGAAGAGGGTCAACTGATTATCATAGA